>CALXTH010000001.1 GCA_944391365.1 uncultured Alphaproteobacteria bacterium
TCGGCAAATTTCATTGAGACTTCTTCAAAACGCTTGAGCAAATCGCGGGTTTCGCTCAACCCGTCCATAATATTTTCCATCACATTCTTATGCGGATCAAGCTTTGGCTCCTGCTCCAAATATCCGACCTTCACACCGTCGGCAGCCCAAGCCTCACCATTAAATTCCTTGTCCACCCCGGCCATAATTTTAAGCAGGGTCGACTTGCCCGCACCGTTCACACCGAGCACGCCGATTTTCGCTCCCGGCAAAAAAGACAGCGTAATTCCCTTAAACAGTTCTTTTCCATTCGGAAAAACTTTGGTTAAATTTTGCATGACAAAAATATACAGATAAGACGCCATGTAATATTTACTCCTCAAAACATGTTTTCAATCAATCTGCGCCGAGTATAACGGCTTTTTCTGAAGTTGCAATCTTTTTAAAAAGTTAAAAAGCGGCTCACCACTTGGCTTTAATATGCCCGACGCTGCTTTCGGATTGCACGGCAGAATACCGTGACGGATGATCATCAACCGCCGCACTCGGAACCACATCGCGCACGGCAGAAGGAACCGCGGCAACCTGTCCCTCCGCCCCGCCGGCATAAACCGTCTGCACATCCTGTTCATTGCCGTCCGGCATAATATTAATCTGTCCGACCTTCACATTTTTTCCGCCGTCATAAATTGCCTGCGCTTTTTCGCGGGCCTGCTCGTCAGGCTGATAGATCTGCCGGGCATCATAAGGCTGGCGCGGGGTCACAATCTGCCCGTCCGGCATTTTAATGGTTCCGTCGCCATACAGCGTTGCCTGAAAAATCCCCTGATTGTCAAACCGGCGGTTAATCTCCGCACACTCAAACAACCCGTCATATTGCTTGGAAAGATAAGCATCAGCTTTTTCCTCATTATAAGCATACATCGCCTGCGCCTGCAAACTGTCATTCGGCGCCTTGGAAATAAGAATAGCCATTGCCAGCATCTCAAAAGTCCCGTACTTTGAAGCCCCACAGGCCAACCCCTGACCGGCCACCGCCCCCAAAGCCCGCACTTCGTCCAAATAAGCCATCTGCGCTTCGGCCGGCGCCGCAAACAAAGACAAAGCCAAGATCCAACCACATTTTTTCATCTGAGATTCTCCTCCGTACGGCGGCAATTATAGCCTTTATTCTCAAAATATCAAGTTTTTTACCGGATTTATAATTTTATGGTTGACAAACGCTTCCTTTTATCATAAGTTTCAGGCAAATCTTCATATAAGGAAAGAAAAATGAAAGTTTACAGCTCTTTGAAATCAAAGAAAACACGTGATAAAGACTGCAAAATCGTCCGCCGCAAAGGCCGTGTTTACATCATCAACAAAAAGAACCCGAAGCTCAAAGCACGCCAGGGCTGATTGTTGAAGATAACATCTTTGGAACATTCATAAAAAAGTCTGCCGTATTCAAGCAGACTTTTTTGTTATATCCCGAAAACCAACTGCCTAGCCGGCGGTTTTCGGGATATAAAAAAGCCCGTCTGCCTCAACAGACGAGCTTCAACAAAATTACACATAATGCAAAACAGCTCTGGCCTTTAAATTCGGCCGCCTCTGTTTTTTAAAAGCCGGCAACATCGCAAAAGACCCTGACTGACGAAACTCAACCACACGGGTCATATCTTCCGACTGCCTGCCCCCAAAACTGATACTTTCTTTTGCCACCCAGTAATTCCCGGTAAGAGGATCCCCGCCCAGAGAACATAAAAACGGATCCAACACATTTAAATCCGCTTTGGCTGCCGAATGTCCGTGAAAAGCCTTAAACCAAAAGTCACTGCTCCCCATCGTACAACACCGGCCACTCAGACGAACCGAACAGCAATACATGCCGCCTTCAAACCAATTGACATTATCGGGACCATCTTTTAAGTGCAGAACTTCCGAACCTAAAACCACACCCCAAACCTCCTTTCCGGAGACCGGAAACCACGATTTTACAAAATCAGTAAACATCACTTGAAAAGGATACTTCACCAAATCGCCCAGAACAAAATCATCATCGGCAAAAATCTTCCGCCGGGTCAGTTCGTGTTCAACAAAAGTTTCCACATCTTTCAGGGTACATCCCATCAAAGCCAACGACGGCTGCACGATTTCAAAATCATGCATTTCTTTTGGCTGCCAGCCGTTGTTAAACGCTTTCAAATCACAAAGATGACAATCCTTCAACAAAAGCAAAGCATCTTTCAAAAATTTTTCTTTCTCCATAATTATAAAATTTTATAAATACATAATAAACTTAAGATAACCGGATTTTAATCTTCCATAGACAAAAGTCAACAAAATTATTTTGACCGGATTTCTTTCCGCCCGAACTTTTTATGAGCATTTTTCTGACCGGAAAAAATCACTCCTGATGGATGTGAACCTGATAAATGCCTGTGCTACGCCGTTATTTTTGAACGACGTGTACAATAAAAAGTACACGAGCGAAAAAATAACAAGCATGACAGGCATTTTGCAGGTTCACTAAGAGTTGAGGATCATATAATCAATCCTCTCCTTGCTCGCACTAATCACTTTGAAAACAATATTGTTCACCCGATAATTGCCGGACTTGAGCGGAAAAGTCAAAACCTCAAATTGACCGGTCGCCCCGCCGGTGGGATCATAACTCAGATAAGTGAAAAACATCTTGCCGTTGTTAATACCGTCATAACGCAAATCATACCCCATTTCGGGCTCGGTCTGATTGGTGGTTGTCACCGTCACCGGCCGGAAATGAAAATTGCTCGGCGAGGGAATATATTCTTCATCCAACAAAACCAGCCGCTTGTTGCGGATTTGCCCCGGACGCTCATAAACCGTCCCGTCGCGCCGCACCAGCAGCACAAAACTTTCAATATCCATCGGCACCAGCACATAATCTTCATCATCGATTCGCACCTGACCGATAATCGGACTTTCCTCATCGGTTTTAAACATAATCGGTGTTGAAATCCCGACCATACCGCCGTCCATCGCCGCATAAACCTTGTCGGAAATCATAAAATCCTTGCGAAAAGTTTTAGTCGAAATCATCGAATACCCGGTATAAGCCGTCTGCAGCTCATTAACCCGCTTGCTGCTTTCGGTCACATATTCGGTTTTCAGGAGCAGCGGCTCCTGCGCAAAAAACTCTATCGGATAAGAATTCCAGCTTTCCACCCACTGGCTCCGCTCTTCCCAGACCGAAACATCTCCGGCATAAACACAGGAAGACAAAAACAAAGCACTCCACAAAACCGCAGCTTTTTTCATTTTCCAACTCTGTCTAAAATTAAAATATTATTTATCTTTTGTCATTATACTCACAAATAAAATATAGTAAACAAATCTTTATCAGTTATTAGGAAAAAAATAAATGCCAGGATTTTCCAAAGGCGGCAGCTGCTGGCAGCTGATTTTTGAAGCCACAGACCTCTACAACGCAGATTTCAGCAATTTCATTGAAGAATATTTCACCACCTCAACCCTTGATTACACCGACGACGGACAAGAACAAATATCGGCTTATGCCGAACTGGGTTTTGACGAAGACGCCTTCATCACTGAAGCCGGACTGCGGGGCATCAGCCTGCCTCCGTATCACAAACAGCTTTTGGAAAGCAGCAACTGGCTGAAAGATTATGTCATCGAATACGCCCCGGTTGAAATCGCCGATTTTCTGATTTACGGCATTCATGAAAAAACCATCCCCGCAACCGATAAAATCCCGTTGCAAATTTACGCCGCAACCGCTTTCGGCTCAGAACATCCGACCACCCGCTGTTGTATCAAAGCCCTGTGTGAGCTTCATGCCAAAGGCTTTCACCCCCGCAAAATTCTTGATATGGGAACCGGCTCCGGAATTCTGGCTCTGGCCGCCTCAAAACTCTGGCCATCGGCAGTGATTCTGGCCGCCGATATTGATGAGGAAGCCGTTATTGTCACGCTGCAAAACGCCGCCGCCAACCACACGGACGAAAACCTGACCGCCATTCAAAGC
Organism: uncultured Alphaproteobacteria bacterium; assembly: GCA_944391365.1. Taxonomy (GTDB): domain Bacteria; phylum Pseudomonadota; class Alphaproteobacteria; order RF32; family CAG-239; genus HGM16780. Next base: position 3,989 of record CALXTH010000001.1, read on the forward strand.
GACGGCTATGCCCATCCCCTTATCAAAGAAAATGCCCCGTATGATTTAATTTTTTCCAACATTCTGGCCCGACCGCTGATTGACATGGCTCCTGACCTTTATCAAAACCTTGCCGCCGGCGGCTATGCCATTCTGTCGGGCTTTGTTGCCGACCAGGAGGACTGGGTTGTCGACGCCCACCAAAAACAAGGACTGAAAAAAATAAAAAGCTATCAGATAGAAGACTGGCGCGCCGCTTTAATGGAGAAAAAACAATGACCCTGGATGAATTCAAAACCCTGTTGCAAAAACAAAAAATCAACGTTTTTTTCCTCCCGCGGGGCAATTGCTTTCTTGGACAGGACATCCTCCCCGAAGAAAACCTCCTCAGACAACTCACCGGCTTCACCGGATCAGCCGGTTCACTGCTGATTCTCACCAAAGGAAAATCTGTCCTTTTTGTTGACGGCCGTTATGAACTTCAGGCCGCCGGACAAATTGACAACCAGCAAATCGGTATCATCTGCACCACCACCGGTCATATCTCACCCACAGAATGGATGAAGAACAAACTCCCGGAAAAATTCGTCCTGGGTTTTGATCCCTGGCTCATCAGCCATCAGGAATTTCTGCACTGGAACCGGACATGCCCGTCATTCAAACTCATCCCGCTGCCGCTTGACAAACTGCTCCGTGTGCAACCCCAAATTCCCAAAAGTAAAATCTTTGAACATAACATTGAATTTTGCGGCGTCTCAAGAGATGAAAAAATCTCCGCCGTCCTAACCTCGTTACAACAGGAAAATCTGGACGCATACCTTTTCACCGCCGCCGACAGCTCATCCTGGCTGCTCAATCTGCGCGCCCCGAGTCTGCCCGACACCCCGCTGCTGCGCGGCTATACGCTAATCGACCGGCAAGGCAGCGTCAGCCTGTTCACATATGCCCACGACATTGAAGACACTAAGACCATAAACGGCCTGAATATTTATGACATCACCGAACTTCCCAAACGTCTGTCTGCTTACAAACGCCAAACCGTCGGCGTCGACTTCAACATCTGCCCGGAACAGATTTTCTCCTTTGCAAAAAAATACAAAATCACTCTACGCCACCGGGCTGACATCGCCGCCCCTCTCAAATGTATCAAAAACCCGGTCGAACTTCAGGGAATCCGCGAAGCTCACATCCGGGACGGAATCGCCCTCGTCCTCTTTTTGCACTGGCTGGACAATGCCCCCGCCGGACAAACTGAACTCGACATTGTCCAAAAGCTTCGGGAATTCCGCCAGCGACAACAAAACTTTTTTTCCGACAGTTTTGCAACCATCGCCGCTTTTGGCCCCAACGGAGCAATTATCCACTACCAGCCTGTTTCTGAAACCAATCTTGAACTGAAACCAGGCTCGCTCCTTTTGCTTGACAGCGGCGGACAATACTTTGACGGCACCACCGATGTCACCCGCACCGTTGCCGTCGGAACCCCTGACACCGAAATGATCGACAAATACACAACCGTCCTGAAAGGACACATTGCCCTGTTATCAGCAATCTTTCCCGAAGGCACGGCCGGCCGCCAACTGGATACCCTCGCCCGGGCGCCGCTATGGCGCTGCGGCATAGACTACAACCACGGCACCGGACACGGCGTCGGTTGTTTTCTGAATGTTCACGAAGGACCCACCGGCATCTCCAAAACCTATTCGGCTCAACCGCTTGCGACCGGGATGATCACCTCCGTCGAACCCGGATACTACCGGGAAAACCATTACGGCATCCGCATCGAAAACCTTGCTGAAGTCATTGAGGCCGACCAGACGGGATTTCTGACATTCAGCTCTCTGACTCTCGTCCCCTATGACCGCCGACTGATAAACCCCGCCCTACTCTCCAAAGACGAGCTCGACTGGATTGATACCTATCACCGACGAGTCGCCGACACATTATCTCCCCGCCTCCCGGCCGAAACGGCAAAATGGCTGAAAAAAGCCTGCCGCCCGCTGATAAAAAAATAAAGATAAAGACTTGAAAACTTGACAGTTATGGTTGCCTTTTCAAAAACCGGCATATATACTGGAAAACAAAGATTCTAAAGACCTGCTCTTTTCAAAAAAAAAGCACGGATAAACAAAAAAACACATTCAGTCGGGAAAATTGAAATTATGTCATTCCAAATCAAACGTATGTTGAAAAAAGCCGTTTCGTGGGCAGGGCTCTTCTTCTTTGCTTTGGCCGCCTACATGATTTATCTGCAGCTTTCCAAATACGAGCTCTCCGATATTGAACAGGCACTGCTCAGCATTCCGCATCACAATCTGGCCATGGCCTGCATGGCATCCTTCTTCGGCTATGTCGCTCTGTCGTCCTACGACTTTCTGGCCCTGAACTACATCGGCCGCCAGAAGCTTGCCCCCTGGAAATGGATTTTTGCCGGCTTTATCGGCTTTTCCGTCAGCAACAACGCCGGCCATGCCATCGTCTCCGGCGGCGCCATCCGTTACCGCATTTATACCCGCTGGCGGTTCCATGCATCAGAAATTGTCCGCATGGTGACTTTTTCCGGCTTCACCTATCTGGTCGCCTGTTTTTTCCTGATTATCATCGGCTATTTTCTGACCCCAAACCATGCTTTCGGTGCCGGCAGTGTTTCCAAATTCACCACCACATTGACAACAATCATCTCCGCCATTGGCCTGGCAATTTATTTCGGCGCCAGCCTGTTTTACAAAAAACCGATCATCATCAAAGATGTTGAATTTGACATCCCCTCATTCCGCATGGCTCTGGCTCAGGTTTTCATCGGCGGGGCAGATATTCTGCTTGCCTCAATGGTGCTCTATTGCGTGCTGACACCCTTCATGCCGATTCCTTTCGACACCTTTATCGGCGTGTTCATCATAGCCCAGGTTCTGGGGGTCTTCTCGCAGGTTCCGGGCGGATTAGGCGTTTTTGAAGGTTTATTCCTGCTGATTATCCCCGGAGACCACAACCCGGTTCACCTGTTCGGCGCACTGATTGCCTATCGCATCATCTATTACCTGCTGCCGTTGATTGTCTCCGGGATTGTGCTCATCAGCTATGAAAGCTACCACAAAATTTCCCGCACGATGAGCATCAAAAAAATTCTGGCGGAACGCCTTGCGGAAAAACTCAAACACCTGAAGAAAAACACGCCCCAGAACACCCCAGAAAGCAAAACCCCCACCGAATAACCCCAAGGCTCCGTTAACACGGAGCCTTATTACTATAAAACCTAAAAAGCAAACACCGGGCGAACATAGTTGGTGCCATCGTAGTAGTTCCAAGGAGTGTCGCCACTAGACATGCTCACGATATAGTGGGCTTCGCCGTTGAAGATGGTAGAGGACCAATAATAGTCATCTGTTGAGAATTCTTTCCCACCATTTAATGTTAATAAAGATTCTAGAGAGGATTTATTCTTATACATCGTTTGTAGTTGACCAAGAGTCGGCAAGGTTCCTTTGAGGTTACCACAGAACGAATAGTTTTGGCATGAACTCTTCGCATTGCTCCAGTTCATCGTACCCAAATCTTTCATCGCGACATAGAAATTCATCCCCGGCGCTTTAACCGCCACTACAGAACCATTACAGTACTATAAATTCCCTTGAGCCCAATTCAAAGCCTCTTTCTGGCAACTCCCATTCTTCCATTCATAGCCGCTGGCACAATTACAAGAAGCATATTTCCCGTTACAGACAGAGCCTGCGCCACCGGCATAGCCGGTACCCGTGCAAGTCAGAGTAAAACCAAGTTCTTGACAAAGCTTGTTTCGAACTTCTTCTTCATTTGCACCCAAACACGCCCATTTGTTCCCAAACGGACATTTGACACCTTTCCCGCCGTTGCAGGAGGTTTCGGTATAGCCCAAAGTCGCACAATCCTGCGTTGCCACACATTGAGCATTTACGGTTAAAGGTAAAAAGGACAAACTCGTCCCCAAGAGTAAAAATTTAATATTCATAACCAAGCCCCATTGTTTTCAAATTAAAAACAGATGCCGCTCAAGTTACGATAAAAGAAGCAACAAAAAATGCCGCTTCAGTTATGAAAACAAAGGCGGCATGG
>CALXTH010000002.1 GCA_944391365.1 uncultured Alphaproteobacteria bacterium
ATCGGATGATAAACCGGCTGTTTCAGCAACTCGGTCAAACGTTCGCCACGAGCCAGAAGTTGTCTGGTTGCCGGATCCAAATCCGAAGCAAACTGAGAAAACGCCGCCATCTCACGATATTGCGCCAAATCAAGCTTAATTTTTCCGGCGACCTGTTTCATCGCTTTAATCTGAGCGGCTGAGCCCACACGGCTGACGGAAATACCGACATTCACCGCCGGACGCACCCCCTGATAAAACAATCCGTTTTCAAGAAAGATCTGCCCGTCCGTAATCGAAATAACATTCGTCGGAATATAAGCAGAAACATCCCCCGCCTGCGTTTCAATCACCGGCAGCGCCGTCAAAGATCCGGCACCGTTTTCATCGCTCATCTTCGCCGCCCGTTCCAACAGACGTGAATGCAAATAGAAAACATCACCCGGATAAGCCTCACGCCCTGGCGGACGGCGAAGCAGCAAAGACATCTGACGATACGCCGTTGCCTGCTTGGACAAATCATCATAAAAGATTGTCGCATGCATCCCGTTATCACGGAAAAACTCACCCATAGCACATCCCGAATACGGCGCGATATACTGCATCGGCGCCGGATCGGAAGCCGTAGCCGCGACCACGATGGTATAATCCAAAGCCCCGTAATCTTTCAGGGTTTTAACCACCTGAGCCACGGTCGAACGTTTCTGCCCGACAGCAACATAAATGCAATACATCTTGTCTTTTTCCGACTTTGCCGCATCATTCAATGCCTTTTGATTGATAATCGTATCAAGAATAATTGAGGTCTTCCCTGTCTGTCGGTCGCCAATAATCAACTCACGCTGTCCCCGTCCGATCGGAATCAGGGAATCAATAATTTTAAGTCCCGTCTGCACCGGCTCATGAACACTCTTTCGGGCAATAATTCCCGGGGCCTTAATCTCGGAAGTACTGAACTTTTTGGCCTTGATGGCACCTTTGCCGTCAATCGGCTCCCCCAAAGCATCAACCACACGCCCCAGAAGTTCCATTCCCACCGGCACGCTGACAATTTTGTCTGTCCGTTTGACCGTATCACCTTCTTTAATAAATTCGTCCGCGCCAAAAATAACCACGCCGACATTATCTTCTTCCAGATTCAGCGCCATTCCTTTCACACCGGATTCAAATTCCACCAGCTCATTGGCCTGAACCTTATCCAACCCATAGATACGGGCGATACCGTCGCCGACCGACAAAACCTGACCGACTTCGGACACATCCAAATCGACTTCGGAATGTGCTATTTTATCTTTAATAATGGAAGATATCTCACTTGCAGTTACAGACATTATTGTCCACCTTTCATTACATTTTCCAAACGGTTTAATTTTCCGCTGATTGAATCATCAATCATATTCGAACCATAAGAAACGACAAGACCGCCCAAAATCTCGGGGCTGATCTGATAATTAATCAAAACTTTTTTGGCCAGCAGCTTTTCCAGATTCGTTTTAAGCTTTTCATCCTGAGCCTTACTCAGAGGCTTAACCGTTTCGACTTTGACTTCAACAATTCCGTGCCGGACATAATAAAGATGGCAAAAATCATCCAAAATCAAATCCAGTTCGGCAAACCGGTTCCTGTCAGCAATCAGCTCCAGACAGCGCAAAGTTTCATCAGACAGTTTCAGCTTGGAAGCCACATCAGCCAAAGCTGTTTTTTTATCTTCCGCCGCCCACAACGGATTTGCCAAATACACCATCGTCTCACGGTCGGCCGTCAGATCACGACGCAAGACACTCATATCCTGCATAACCGCACGAACATCACCCACCTCTTCCGCGGCCTGATACAAAGCCTCGGCATATCGGGAAGCAACTTTAAATTTTGATTCTTTTTTCAAGATTCTTCACTCTGAAAACATTTAAAATCTGCTTTAAAACATATTCGTAATTAGTTTCTAATTTATTAAGATTCGTCAGGAAAAGAAATTTTATCGACGCATTTACCCACAAGATTTATTCGTCTCCCGGACAGTATCGACATAACCGGATGGCAACTATATTTCACAAAACTTGCAAACATCAACCCAACCGGCATTCCGCGTACATTTATCCAATTCATCCGGTGTCAGTTCAATCGCGCTGTTTGAGCTGCCGCAGGCCGGAAAAACGGTTGAAAAACGTTTCAAAGAAACATCCAGATAAATTTTCACATTTTCCGGAACGGCAAACGGACAAACCCCGCCAACCTCATGCCCGGTAAAATGCAAAGCCTCTTCGGGTGTCAGCATTTTGGCTTTGGTGTGAAAAAACTGCTTATATTTGGCATTGTCTATTTTACAGTCTCCGGCCACGACCAGAAGCAGCGGCTCACCATGACAATCAAAAGAAAGTGTTTTGGCGATTCTGCACGGGTCACAATTCAAAGCCTGTGCCGCCAAAATAACCGTCGCACTGGAGACGGGAAACTCAAGGATTCTTTTTTCCATTCCCAAATTTTCAAAATATGCTCTGACACGTTCTAACGACATTTCCTTTCTCCTTCTGAAAATATTTTTCAATATAACAGACCGGAACAAATAAACAAGCCGGATAAAAATTAATCCCTGAAATTTTTCATTTCATAACTGCCAAAACATTTACATCATTTTTTCGTCTTTATTTTGAATTTATGATTTACAAATATTCTGAAGTGTGATATACTATCCTGGTGTGATGTTATAAAGGATGTGTGTCATGAAGTTTCAAGTTTATTTCTTATTAGGGACAAGCTTGTCCTGTTTTCCGGCTTTGGCTTTTGGGCAATGTGTTACGGCACAGGATTGTGCTGCACTCGGGTATACGGAGAGTTCGTGTCCCGGTAAAGGATTAAAATGCCCGTTTGGCTCGGGGTGGTTTTGTGTCGGAGATGAAGACGCTGTTTGTGCCGAGAATGGTTTTAAATATACCTGCACCGGAACAGGTTATTCCGGTGGTATTGGAGACACTTGTGGCGGAAAGTATGCTCAATGCACGTGTGCCAGCGGTTATGAATGGAAAGATGGTACTTGTAAAAAGAAAGAGATTTTAAATGGGGCGCAAGGAGATTTGTATTATTGCAATGGAACTGTGGTGGCAGTCAAGGCGTCAGGGATGGATTTTTATGTGGAGATGGAAGATTTGGGTTCTATGAGGGGAAGTAGTGCAAACAGTAGTTGCCCGAACTATAGTTTTTGTAGCAACCTCAAAGGAACTTTACCGACAAAAGATCAAATTGTTATCATGTACAATAACAAATCCTCATTGAATAATCTTCTTTCAACAAACGGCGGAACGAAATTAACAGAAAACTGGTATTGGTCATCTACCGACTACACCAAATACGGCAGTAGCGGCTACTACTACTACATCGTGAATATGTCTCATGGCAGTGTGGACTACAACAACGCCTACAACTTCGGCTATGTTCGTTGTATTCTCACCTCATGGTAAATTTAAGGGGCAGAATATCTGCTTCTGCCCCTGCTTTTCTCCCAATAAACAAATAACATTTAATGACTTTCATTAAACTTTTGCCGCGCCATATAAGCTGATAAAATTTTATCATTGTTCTGCAACTGCTCAATATAATCCATTCTTTCGGAAAAAAACGACTGTCCCAAATTTCTGTTTTCCTCTTTATAATGCTCAATATCAAACCCGCAATTCACCGCCATTTTATAACCGACGGCATCCGCAAAATATTCCTGAACTGCCGGCAACTTTCCCTGATAACCTTCCGGTCTGCCTTTTCCATCAATAAAATGCCTCAACTCATGAGCCATCACCATGCCCAAAGCTTCCCGATGCCGATTAAAACACCCCTCGCTCAAATTAATAACCAAAGTTCTCTTTTTATCTTCTTTATTCAGTTTGCGATATTGGCATTTTCCATCCATTTTGTCGCCCTTAAAAATTCTAAACACAATTTTTTCATCATCCAGACATTGTGCTAATTTCCGATTTGGCTTAGACGGATGACTTCTCAATTTTTCCAGCACATTTTCTGCTTGCTTAACATACTTCTCTTCATCTTTCGGCTCCAAATAATTATAATTCAAATATAGATTATCCACCGCCGGCTGATACGTGATAACATCATCTGTCAATTTTTTATCAAACAACACATTTTGACCGACCAATTCATTGTGAAGCAACTGCAAATGCTCTTTCAAATCAAAATTTTGCTCCATTATTTTATTATCTTGTACAGACTTTTCAGAACAGGTCGTAATTGTTTGAAACAAAGACATAAACAATTTCGGATCTGCTTTCTGCAAAGTCTCAAACATATCCTTAAACAAGGCCTTTTCCTGAGATGACATATTTTCATAATTACTGTCTTTTTCAACATTCAGCCTGGCTGTAATTTCAGGAAATTTATCCCGAATGAGCTCCAATTTGCGATTCTCTCCCATATCCTCACCACCTGAAAAACAAAGCCGCTGTAAAGCACTTTTACAACGGCTTTCTCAAACAACCAATGCCGATAATCAAGACACTCGTAACATTACTTGACAATCATCGCCGTAAACTCGGCCTCTGAGACAACTTTTCCGTCGACTTTGGATTCGCCGCGGAACACATAAACCCTGCCGCGGTCTTTGATTTTCTCCACATGCATCAAAAGCTGGTCGCCGGGCTTAACCGGCTTGCGGAACTTCACCCCGTCAATTGACATAAAGAACACGCCGGCTTTCTTTTCCTTATAATCGTCCATACTGGCCATCACCAGCGCCCCGGCCGTCTGCGCCATTGCCTCAATCTGCAACACGCCGGGCATCACCGGATTCCCGGGGAAATGCCCCTGAAAAAACTCCTCATTCATCGTTACGTTTTTCAAACCGACACCTTTCACCCCCGGCTCTTCAACCTCCAGCCGATCGACCAGCAAAAAAGGATACCGGTGCGGCAGCATGTCCATAATTTCTTCAACCGTATAAATCTTGTTTTCAGCCATTATTTTTTCCTCTGTTTCTCTAAAAAATTATTTACGAATACTTTTCTGCAACAAAGCAACCTGCCGCATAAAATCATTAAACTTGACTGCCGGATACCCCATCACCACCTCACCGGGCTGCACATCGCGCATAACCCCGGATTGTGAAGCAATCTGCGCCTTGCTGCCGATTGTCAGATGATCCGCCACACCGACCTGTCCGCCGCAAACCACATAATCGCCAAACGTACAGCTTCCGGCCGCTCCGGACTGCGCCACCATAATACACCCGGTACCAAATTTATCATTATGAGCAATCTGTACCAGATTATCAATTCGCATACCGTCACCGATAACCGTATCATCCAGCGCACCCCGATCAATACAACTGTTGGCGCCGACCTCCACATCATTGCCGATAATCACCCGCCCCAGCTGCGGAAGCCGCTCATGCCGTCCGTCGACCATCATAAAGCCAAAACCGTCCTGTCCGATTCTCGCTCCGCTGTAAATATAACAGTTGTCGCCGATAACCGCATAAGAAATTGAGGCATTTGCACCAACCCTTGTATTGTTCCCGATTTTGCATCCGCGGGCAACAACGGCACCCGGCTCAAAAACACAATTTTCCCCGATAGCCACATTTTCACCGATAACCACATAGTCACCGACATACGTTCCCTGCCCGATAATAGCCGAAGGATGGATTCGCGCCGTTGAGGCAATATCGGCCTTCATTTTATATTCGGAATAAAACGCCCGGCTCAGCTTCAGATAGGCAAGCTTCGGATTCGGAGAAATCAACAGCGCTGTCGTCTGCGGCACATAACGGGACAACTCCTCGGTCGTCACACAGGCTGCGGCCCTGATTTCTGCCGCTTTCTCCCGGGCCTTTTTATCATAAAAGAAACAGATATCCTGCGCCCCGGCCAAAGCCATCGTCGCCATCTCGGCAACCACCAGCTTCCCCTGAGAAGGATCGGCCAAAGCAGCTCCGCAAATCCCGGCAATCTGCTCCAAAGTAAACGGCCCGTTATTCTCATAAAACGTCTTATCTGCCATCTGCCGAAACCTCCTCTTTCTCCTTACAAATTAGTACCGAAATTCAGGCGGAAGACTTCCGTCTCATCAAAGTCTTTCTTAACCACCGGAATGGCAAAATCAATGGCAATATTGCCCATCGGCGACTGCCAGGTCAGACCGACACCGGTTGCCACACGCGGCGTCGAAGAATAATCAACAATCTGCGTATCAATATCATCCGGCTTGCCGAGCATACCGACATCAACAAAAGTGCGCCCGCGGATTCCCAGCTCGTCCAGCCCCATCGGGAATGACATTTCCGCCCCGGTATAAACCATCCAGTTGCCGCCGAGAGAGTCGTCGGTATATTTATCCCGGGCACCGATACCACCATACTCAAAGCCGCGCATATTATACCCGCCGAGGAAATAACGGTTCATCAGACGAACATCTTTGTCCCCGTAACCGGTAATATACCCGCCGTTAAAGAAGAACTTGAACGTATAATAATCGGCAATGGTAAAGTACCGATAAGCCTTGGCATCAAAGCGCAGATATTTCTCGTCGCCGCCCAAACCGGCCACATCATTGCCAAACGACAAATAATAACCTTCGCGCGGATTAATCTGGCTGTCCAGCTTGTCATAAACCAGCGTCTGCCCGATGATTGACCCGGTATAATCGCCTTCCTCGGCTTTGATATAAACAGACGCATCATTGGCCACATTGTCAATTTTATCTTTGCGCAGCGTATACCGGATATACTGCGACAAATCATCCGTATAATTCCAGCCCAGCCGCAGACGCCCGCCGCTTGTGGTCGTATCATAAGACCCTTCGTCCTGATAATCTTCGGAGCTGTGGAACAAATCGATTCCCGCCGACAACGGCCGCCCAAGGAAATATGGCTCGGTAAAGCTGAGGTTATAATCCTGGGCACGCTGCGACACCCCGACATCCAAACCGAGCTGCTGCCCGCGTCCCTGAAAATTGTTTTCGGTAATACCGGCGCGCACCAACGCCCCGTTCACGGTCGAATAACCAACCCCGACATTGAAATAACCGGTTGATTTTTCCTCAACTTTCACATTCAAATCAGCCTGATTGCCCTCTTCTTTCGGTACGGTCTGAATATCAACCTTGCTGAAATAATCCAGATTTTCCACATTGCGGCGTGACGCCTTAATCTTTGAGGCATTAAAAGCATCACCCTCATCAATTCTGAACTCGCGGCGGATAACGTCATCATCCGTCCGTTCGTTCCCGGTAATATTAATCCGGTTGACAAAGACGCGCTCACCCTCCCTAATTCTGAAAACCAGCTTGAGCTCACCCGCCGGGGTATTGCGGACCAGCTCGGGCTCGACATCAACAAAAGCAAAACCCTTCTGCCCCAGTTCCTCGGTAATGATCAAAACCGACTTCTCCGCCTTTTCGGCATCATACCAGTCACCGGCTTTCAACAAAACAGATTCTTCCACCATTCCGGGCTCGACACCGCTCAGTTCCGAAATAATCTCAATCTCACTGACCTTATAACGCGGCCCCTCATCAAGCACATAAGTCAGCACAAAAGATGTTTTGTCGGCACTAAGCTCCGCCACCGCCGACACAACGCGAAAATCCGCATAACCGTGCCGCAGATAAAAACGCCGCAAAAGCTCCTTATCATAATTGATTTTTTCGGCATCATAATTTTCCGCACTGGAAAAAATCCTGTACCAGCGGCTTTCCTTACTCATAATCTCGCCTTCCAGATCACTTGCGGAATAATGGACATTACCGATAAAATTCACCTTGTCGATACTGGCCAGCGGCCCTTCGTCGATTTCATAAATCAAATCAACCGTATTATTTTCCCGCCGGATAATTTTCGGTTCAACCACAACGGCATACCGCCCGGTACGTTTATAAACTTCCAGAATACGCTGAACATCATCCTGAACTTTTGCCTTACTGAAAGAGGCACGCGGCGCCATTTGCACCTCACTCTCCAGCATCTGGGTATCCACCTTCTCATTGCCGTCAAACAGACGCTCGCCGATAACCGGACTCTCCATCACATCAATCCGCAGCGTTCCGTCAGGCGTCACATGAAAAGACACGTCTTCAAACAACCCCGTCGCATACAATTGCTTCAAGGCATCGTTAAGCTGCTCTTCAGAGACCGTTCCACCGGACTGAATATCCAGATAAGACATCACCGTTTCATTTTCCACACGGTTCAGCCCCTCGACCTGAATATCCCGGACATACACATCGGCGGCAGCGGCGTCAAAAGCCAACAGCAAACTCAACAAAGACGAACCCAAATACAACTTTTTCATCAAAGCGTTTCCTCTTATGTTCCAAATTAAGCAAACCAGCGGTTGACCAGTCTGACAATATCATTCCATGTGGCAAAAACCATCAATGCCATAATCAGGGCAAAACCGGTTTTGAACAACAATTCCTTGATCTTGACGGCAAGCTCTCGCCTGATAACCAGCTCAATGGCGCAAATCATAATATGCCCCCCGTCCAACAGCGGAATTGGAAACAAGTTTATAAGCCCGAGGTTAATAGAAAGTAAAGCCATAAAAATAACAAAATCAAAAATACCGTTCTGCTTGGTAATATCACCGGACATCTCGGCAATCCGGATAATTCCGCCGACATCCTCGCCGCCGCGCACCCCGGTCAGCATCTGCCCGACCCCGCGCAGCGTCGCCGCGGTAATATCCCACGATTCGATGGACGCGTCACGAAAAGCCTCCCACAAAGAAAGACTTTCATGAGTCATCTCTACCACATTGATTGACTTAACCCCAAGCATCGGACGGGCCGCCGCCTCACCGGACAAATCCGTCTGCACTTCTTCCAGCATAAAATTCAGTGTCTTCTGCTCATCACCGCGCTGCAAAACCAGATTGACTTTCCCGTCTGCCGCCAAATCGACTTCATAACGGATATCATTAAAATCATTAATTTCGTGCCCGTTGATTGATAAAATCCGGTCATCTTTCAAAATTCCGGCTTTATCAGCCGCACTGCCGGCAATAACTTCCCCGACCACCGGCGGAAAAGTCATTTTTCCGAAACCGAAAAAAATTCCGGTAAAAATCAAAATGGCAAACAGATAGTTCGCCGCCGGCCCCGCCACGGCAATCAAAATCTTGCGCGACGGCGGCAAGAACTGAAACACATGCTTTTTCTCCGCCTCGCTCAAATCCTTCAACTTTTCCGATTCGCCGGCTGAAGCGGCATCCTCATCACCAAAAAATTTACAATATCCGCCAAGCGGAACAGCCGCAATTTTCCAATGTGTCCCTTTTTTGTCAGTCCGCCCCCACAACTCCTTGCCAAACCCGATGGAAAACTCATCAACCCTGACGCCAAGCATTCTGGCCACCCAGAAATGCCCCAGCTCGTGGACAAAAACAAGAATGCCCAACAACACCAGAAAAGGAACAACATAATACAGAAAATTACTCAACAGCTCCATAACTTCAACCAGCCCCTGACTTAACTAAAAAACATAAAAGAAAAACATCATAACCGCCAACGTAAACGGAGCGGCAAAAATCAGCCCGTCCACCCGGTCAAACATTCCGCCGTGCCCCGGAATCAGATTGCTCGAATCTTTAACCCCCATCAGGCGTTTAATTTTCGATTCGACCAAATCCCCTGCCTGCGCCGCCAAAGCGACAAAAGCCGCCGCCACCGCCGCACCCGGCGTATAATCAAACATCAGATATTCGGTATAAATCACACTGACCAGCGCCGCCAGAGCCATGCCGCCCAGCAGACCGGCCCAGGTTTTGTTCGGACTGATTTTTGGAGCCAGCTTCGGCCCTTTAAGCGCCGTTCCGACCACATACCCGCCGACATCAACACTCCAGATCATCAGAATATACCACAGCAGCAAAACAAAGCCGCCCATCTCATACAGCGAAACCACCGATCCGAAACCAATGGCAATATACGGCACACCGAGCAACAGCAGCCCCCGGTGTTTTTCCCCGCGGGATTTATACCAGACCAGCAACATCGACAGAAGCAAAACCCCGAATGACAACGGGAAAAACAAAATACCGAAAATCGTAAACACCGCCGCCGTATAAACAAAAGTCGATGCATAAAAAACAGGCTTGTTGTTCGGCACCAGCGACACCCATTCCCAGGCCAACACTGTCGCACACATGAAAAAGAACAGATTGACAAACGGCGTTCCCAAATACAAAACAAAAACAGTCAGCGGCGCCATCACCAAAGCCGCAGCAGCACGCTTGACAAAAGAATCCAGCTTAGATTTTTCCATATCTTCTCTCCCGGGAATAAAATTTTTCAATCACCTTATCCAGCTCTTCTGCGCTGAAGTCCGGCCACAAAGTTTCCGTAAAGAACATTTCGGCATATGCCGCCTGCCACAACAGATAATTGCTTATTCTCTGCTCACCGCTGGTACGGATTAAAATATCCGGATCCGGAATATCTCTGGTATAGAGCATATCAGAAAACAGCTTAAGATCAATATCGGATTCCGACATATCACCTTTTTTTACCAATGCGGCTATTTTCTTTGCCGCGGCCACAATTTCCTGCCTTGCCCCGTAACTGATGGCCAAAACAAGCGTCATTCCCAGGTTTCCTGCCGTTTTACTCTCCAACTGCGCCATACTCTCGGCAATATCCTGGTCAAGCATATCCCGTTCACCGATAAAACGGATTCGGATATTGTTTTTACGCATTTCTTCCAAATCATATTTCAAATACTGCCGGAGCAGATCCATCAGGGTTTTGACCTCTTCGGCCGGCCGTTGCCAGTTTTCGGTTGAAAAAGCATACAGCGTCAGAAACCTGATTCCCCGCTCATTCACGGCCTTGGCAATATCTTTAACCGTCTCGGCGCCTTTTTTATGCCCGGCCGACCGGGGCAAGCCTCTCCGTTTGGCCCAGCGTCCGTTACCGTCCATGATAATTGCAATATGATTTAGCCTGTTTTTTTCCGTACTCAATTCCAAAGATTCCGATAATAATAAAACACGTTCATCCTGCCGGCCCGCAACTCGGCCTCAGACACCGCCGCAGAACCGTTCCCCGGCTTAAACCTGCAGAATATCCTTTTCTTTCTGCGCCAGCAATTCATCAATCTTTTTGATTGAATCATCCGTCAGCTTCTGAATTTCATTCTCATAACGCTTCTCATCATCTTCCGAAATCAAATTATCTTTTTTCAGCTTCTTGACTTCATCCAGCGCCTCTCTTCTGATATTGCGAACCGCCACTTTATTGCTCTCGGCATACTTTCCCGCCACCTTGGTCAATTCTTTGCGGCGTTCTTCACTGAGCGGCGGAATGGGAATTCTGATCAGTTGCCCGTCCGAAGCCGGATTCAGCCCCAGATCAGATTCCATGATAGCTTTTTCAACAGCCTTGGCCAACCCTCGGTCCCAAACAGATACCGACAGCGTACGCGCATCCGGCACACTGATTGTCCCGACCTGTGCAATCGGCGTCATCGAGCCATAAGCCTCAACCATAATCCCGTCCAAAAGACTCACATGAGCCCGCCCGGCACGCAGACTGCCGAAATCGGCCTTCAAAGAGTCCAGCGTTTTTTCCATCTTGCTTTTGGCTTCGGATTTAATCTCATTAAAATCAGACATGTCTTATCCTATCTCATTCGTTTAAACTGTCTTACATAATTATTTATTTTCATCTCTTTGGCAAGCAGTTTTTAAAACTTGGCTTAAGATTCTTTAATAACCGTAAAATTTCCCTTTCCCGACAAAACCTTAGCCAAAGCTCCCTGCTCATGCTGAGAAAAAACCAAAATCGGCAGTTTGTTTTCCCGGGCCATGGCAATAGCGGGTAAATCCATCACCCTGAGTTGCTTTTCAATAACCTCGTCATAAGAAACTTCCCGATATTTTTTCGCCTTGGGATTCCGCTTGGGATCATCATCATAGACGCCGTCCACCTGAGTCGATTTCAACAACACGTCACACCCCATTTCCGAAGCCCGCAGCACAGCCCCCGTATCCGTCGTAAAATACGGGTTCCCCGTACAGACAAAAAAAATAAGGATTCGTCCTTTTTCCAAATGCCGGAGCGCCCGCCGGTACACATAATTCTCACACACCTGCGGAATTTCCAACCCCGACATCACCCTGACGCTCATTCCCAAACGCTCCATAACATTCTGCAAATACAGCGCATTCATCACCGTCGCCATCATGCCCACATGATCGCCGACTGTCCGGCTGATGCCTTTTGAGGCCTCCTGCACACCACGGAATATATTGCCGCCGCCGACCACCAGACAAATTTCCACGCCGCTGTCGGCCACTTCTTTGATTTGCCCGGCAATATCCTCGACCGCTCCGGCATCAATACCAAAACCTTGCCGCCCCATAAGCCCCTCACCGGAAATTTTAATCAAAACACGTTTATAAATCGGTTTCATAACAATAACCCTTTTTGATAAAACTGCCTCTATAATATAAGCTGAAAACAGAAAGTCACCTGTTTTTCCCCGTCCATGCACAACCAAAAGACAAACCCCTTGCCAATTTCCGAACTTAAGTCTAGATTGGAAAAAAACAATTCCAACCAATGGACAATATAAAATGACAACAGGCATCATCTTTGCACTCTCCGCCCTCGGCGGTTATCTTCTGGGCTCAATTCCTTTCGGTCTGGTCTTAACCCGGCTTGCCGGTCTGGGCGACATTCGCAAAATCGGCTCGGGCAACATCGGCGCCACCAACGTACTCCGTACCGGACGCAAAGATCTTGCCCTCCTGACCGTTATTTTAGACGCCTCAAAAGCCGGTGCCGCAGCACTGATTGCACAGGCGCTTGCCCCTGACGAACCCTACATTTTCATCGGCTACATCACTTCTGTCAGCATTCTGGCCGGATTAATTGCCGGCGTCTGCGGCGTACTCGGCCACAACTTTCCGCTCTGGCTCGGGTTCAAAGGCGGCAAAGGCGTTGCGTCCGCATTTGGTTTTATTGTGGCCACCCAGCCGCAGCTGGGGCTGATTGCCCTTGCCGTATGGCTCGGCGTTGCCGTCATCACCCGCTATTCATCATTATCGGCCATCTGCGCAGCCGTCTCCGTGCCGTTTTTTGCTTTTTTCCTGACTGACACCACTCATGCCGTCTTTTACAGCGCGATTGCCCTGCTGGTGCTCATCCGCCACCATGCCAACATCAACCGCCTGCTCCACGGCCGGGAAAGCAAAATCTCCTTCAGCAAAAAAGCCGCCTGATGACTGACCGGCAGGAAATCATCGACAGGATTCGCCTGATAAACACCGAAAACATCGGCGCCGTCACCTTTTATAAACTGCTGAAAAAATATGTGACAGCCGGCAAAGCGCTGGAAAATTTGCCGCCGCAATACACACGCTGCCCAAAAGATAAAGCCGTTTCCGAATACAAACAAATTCAAAATCTCGGCATCACTCTGTTGAACTTTGATGACGCCGCTTATCCGCAAACACTGCTCCAGCTTCGGGACGCACCGCCCCTGCTCTATGTTCTTGGCAATCCTGAGCTCTTAAACGCCGCACCGGCCGTTTCCGTTGTCGGGTCACGTAATGCTTCGGTCAACGGACGCAAAATAGCCTCTCACATAGCTTATGACTTAACCGAAAACAACATTCTTGTCATCTCGGGCATGGCTCGCGGCATCGATTCTGCCGCCCACAAAGGCGCCATGTATGCCCGTGAACAAAAAGGAACCACCCTCGCCGTCCTTGGCACCGGGGTCGATATTCCCTATCCAGTGGAGAACAGGGGATTATATAACCAGATAATCAAACAGGGTGCCATTGTTTCCGAATTTCCGCTCGGCACCACCCCACAGGCACAAAACTTTCCGCGCCGCAACCGTATTGTTTCGGCATTGACCGCGGGAACATTAGTCATTGAGGCCGGACTCAACTCCGGCTCGCTGATTACGGCACGCCTTGCGCTTGAACAGGGACGTGATGTTTTTGCCGTTCCCGGGTCTCCCGTAGATTCGCGCTCTGCCGGCACCAACAAACTCATCAAAGACGGCGCTTTTCTGGTTGAAACCGCAGAAGATATTTTATCCCACCTTGACCTGTCCCGCCAAAGGCTGATTCCGCCAGCACCCCGGCCCGCCGAAGCTGAATTGTTTGATATCCCTCTTGACAAAGCCGAAAATAATGCCGATATTTCCACAGAACCGGAGGCAGCCTCCCTGCTTGACTGCCTGACCAGCGACGGCGTCTATGTCGATGAGCTCCTCCGCCAGACGGGGCTCGATTCCGCAACCTTGTCCATGCAGCTTCTGGAGCTTGAGCTGGACAACAAAATCGAACGCCTGCCCGGCAACCGGATAGCGCTTATAAAATAATGAGGATTGGATAAAGCGATATGAAGTTAGTAATAGTAGAGTCTCCGGCAAAAGCCAAAACCATCAACAAATATCTGGGCTCAGACTACAATTTTCTGGCAAGCTTCAAACAAAACAACGCATTTCCTATATAATATGCTGCCGTCAGCTCTGAAGA
>CALXTH010000003.1 GCA_944391365.1 uncultured Alphaproteobacteria bacterium
AAAAATCATTCTGCAATAAATATGGTTTTACTTTGACTTGCACAGGAACCGGCTACGCCGGTGGCGCAGGCTCTGCCTGCGGTGGAAAATACACTTTTTGCACATGTTCAAGCGGATATGAATGGAAGAATGGAGCTTGTCAGCAGAAAGCGCCGGATTATTCTGCCTGTCAGATTGGAACACTGTTTTATTCTGATGGAACATGCTCAAATGAAAAGGAAGATGATAAAGAGCTTCTGGGAGTAGTTATTTATGAAAAGACAGCCAGTGAAAGCGGTTGGGTAATGACAGTAGAACCGATAAAAAAAGATATTTTTTGGAGTGAAGAAATAAAAGATATCCCTGAGTTAAAGAATATAACCTCAGAATCAGAATTAACGGATATTCAGAAAAGTTGTATAAATACAGATATAATAACAACTTATGGTAATGCCAAAATATATCCAGCAGCATGGGCCGCTAAAAACTATAAAAAAGGCGGAAAAAAATGGTGTTTACCATCAGCAGGCTTACTAAAAAATATAACAAATACAGTTAATCGAAGCAAAATAAATACTGGAATTGCCATTGCCGGAGGTGTTTTTGTAGGAGAAACATATTATACAGGCAGTTTCTGGGTCGGACTAGCCTTAACTTCTTCCGAATATGATGATGGAATCATCTGGGTTTACAGCGGAAATGGTGATCGTTCTGCAATTATGAGTACTTATCGCAAAAATGATCCTCAATTTTCATCTGTCCGTCCGGTATTTGCTTTTTAACCAACATATAAAAGGGACAAGTTTGATAACCTGTCCCTTCATGACTAATTGAGTTTCAGCTTTACAACCCAAGCTTGATTTTTTCAATCAGCTCTTTGACACTGGGCACAAAATTGTTGCGGTACAACGGATCTGTCGCAAAACGATAAACCTGATGCCCGGCAAACAACAAATTGTCTTTGACGCTGCCGCCATGCCCGACATCATACAATGTCTTATGAATACAATACGTCCGCGGATCAGGAAGCTTTCCTGTTGTTCCCGTAGCTCTTGACCAGGTTGAAAACTGACATTGTGACAAACAGCCGACACAATTCGCCCGGTCTTCTTTCATCTGTTTGACTTCCGTCGGCGTCATAAACACCACCGTCCCGTCCGGCGTCTCCTGTATATCGGAAAAACCGGCGCTGAGCTGCTGATTCACCTTATCCATATCCGCCGGACGAATATAAATCGTTTTATGAGCATTAACCTCCAGCGGTTCGGAAAACTCGGCATTTTGCTCTTTTGAAAAAGCAACTTCCCCTTTTTTGCGATTAATCAGCCTCTCCAAAAAGGTATTCTTAATGGCGGATGAGAAAAATCCCGTCGGGCTGAATTTTTGCAAAACCACATCGCCTTTTTTGACCTGCATCATAACCTTTTTCCACGCAGCACTTACCGCGCTTTCTTTGGTAATCATCGGCCGGCTGCCGAACTGAAAAGCAATCTTGCCGATCTCCGGATTATTGATATAATCTTTCCATTCATCAAGATTCCAAACCCCGCCGGCTAAAATAATCGGGGTCTCGCTCATATTGACACTGTTTAAAAACTTTCTGATTTCAACCAGACGCGCATAAGGTTTTTGCGGCTGTTCCGGATTTTCCGCATTAGACAAACCGTTATGCCCGCCGGCCAGCCACGGATCTTCATAAACCACGCCGCCCAGATATTCGGTAAACTTGGAATAAGCGCGTTTCCACAAAACCTGTAAAGCCCTGGCCGAAGAAACAATCGGATAATAATAAACACCAAACCTGGAGGCCAGTTCACCCAGTTTATAAGGCAGTCCCGCCCCGCAAGTAACCCCGTGAATTAATCCCTTGGCTTTTTCCAAAACGCCTTCAAGGATTTTTTCGGAATCGGCCAGCTCCCATAACATATTGATATGAATACGCCCGTTGCCGCCGGAAATTTCATGAGCAAGCTGAGCCTGAGCCACCCCGCCGCGGATCGCATATTCAACGAGCTCTTCATGTCGCTCCGGCCGGGCTTTTTTTGTAAATTTTTCAATAATCCGGTTTCCTTTTTCATCATAAAAATCAGGACTGACCCCTGAAAAAGTTCCGACACAGTTTTCTTTGGCCCAGGCGCCCGAGGTAAAACCGTTGCTGACATTAATACCTTTTCCGCCCTCAATCAACGGCCAAACTTCCTTTCCGGAAATCATAATCGGATCTAACTTAATCACTTTTTTCCCTTAATCTGAAATTAAACATACACGCACTATAACATATAAAATTTTTTTTTGTAGTCTAAAAACAGGCTTATCATATATTTTTATAGAAAATTATTTGCAGAAACAAACAAAGCTGAAACACATTACAAAGCCGGAGCCAAAAGACCTTTGGGAATATCATTCAAAGAGACCAGGGCAATAAGAATGCAGATAAAAGCATAAACCTGCAACATTTGCGTAACCGCCCGGTTCTGCAACAGGGGAGATACCTCGGCCGATTTCCGCAAAACTTTGTTTATGCCCAGCATGACAAAAGTAACAATAATGGCCTGAATCCCCAACCCGGCATCACGCATGGCCTCTGTACACGGCGCCAGAATCTTGAACAATCCGCCGAAAAAACCAAGGAACAACACAATTAAAGCAATTGAGATTCGCTTGATTTTAACTTCTTCATGATGTTTTTCGGCTTTGTTCCGGTTTAGATTCTCTACTGAAATAGAAGAAATTTCCATTCCCCGGAGCATTTGCGGCGTTTGCCTTTGCCGCCGGATGTCAGACATTGCCCCGCGAAAACGCTCTTCAGCCACGCATAAACCGCACCCTTTAGCCGTAAAATAAGCATGATCGGGATTTTTTTTGCACGGCTTGAGAGTGTGCAACAGCTTTTTCAAATGGTCTTTCCATTCTTCTGCCGTCGGTCTCTTTCCGCCTTTGGTAAAAGCCCGCTCAAACATCTCCAGCGTAGCTTTGTCAAAATACTCATGAATGGAGTAGGGATGCGGTGCCTGATAAGTATCCGGCCACAAACCGTAAGCATAATGATATTGCTCAATCCGGTTCTGTATGGTCAGCATGTCGACATCTTTGCGCGGCACACCCGAAAACGGATGAATCCCGTTATTTAGTAATTTGAAAACCATCACCGCCAAAGCAAATTTATCCTGCTCCTCGCCCATTTCATCACAAGAGAGCGCCATTCCCTCAGGATAAATATATTCTTCACTGACAAATTCCGCCGGATAACGGGTTCCTTTGTCTCCCCGGATTGAAAAGCCGTCACAGTCAATCATCGCCACCATCATATTGTCTTTGTAGACTGAAACATTTGACGGCTTGAGATCGACAATATAATGGCCGACACTGTGCAGCGCCGCCACCATTGAGGCCACATTATAAGCGGCAAACACCCGGTGCGAATATTTTTCGGTCAAACCGAGTTTTTTCCGGATAGCTTTTTGCATCAGATGATCAAGTGATACCGCCTCATCCATCTTAATCAGCGGCATCAAATACCCGACGCAAAACCCGTTTTCATCATCCAGAACAGCCACCGGCCAGGCAATCTGAACATATTCGACGCCATCTTTGACCGCCGGCGGAAAATTCGGCGGATTGAGCAGCATTGCCTCCAGTTTTTGGCGGTTGGTTGAACTCCTGTTCTTGGTATGAAAAACTTTGGCAACCAGATTCGGATATCCCTGCACCAGATAAATTTTTCCGGCCGCACCGCCGCGGTTCACCACTTCCCCGAGAACAATTTTTTCAAATTTCCCGTCGGGATAAAGAGCGGTATAAGACTTCGCGGCTGTTTCCTCCTGTTCCATCAGATTCTCGCCCAAAGTAAAGTTTTATCATCAGAGTTCAATCGCTTGGCCATCGGCAGATTAAGCGTATTGTTGAGTGCGCGAAGAGCCTTCGGCCGCGATTTTTCATTACGCAAAAACGTATTGATTGGCGCAATAAAACCTTTTTCTATCCGGGAATAATCCGCCGAAAAAGCAAAATTCGTCAAACCGTCGCTCATCAAAAAAATGGTATCGGCATGCTCAAACGGCGTAAAGCGCAGACTGTCTTTCCAGTCATCCATGGTATAAAAAAACGTCTCACATGAAAAATTTCCGTTTTCCGGCTTTGAGGCAACAAAACAGTCATAATCATCACCGGACAAAGCAATCCCGGCACCGTCACCGATATGAAAAAACAATCCCTCTCCTTCGGGACTGCAAACGGCCCCGACAACCGTTGCCGAAAAATCAATCAACCCGTCTGTTCCTTTGCTTTTGTTCAGGCGGTGGCGCATCAGCTTGCGGCGCGCGGTTTCAATTGAGCTCAAAATTTTAGCCTTGATATTGTCAAACCGGCAGTTTGCCAAAAGATCGACCATTGTTTCACAAATGACTCTCGCGCCGATTTTCCCGTATTTTGCCGAGCCGGCGCCGTCAGACACCACAGCCACAAAATTCCGTCCGCAAACCTTATGCTTAAAATAATCCTGACACGGCATCTTCCGATAACGGTGCATCGGCCCGCAAACACTTGCCGCCACAACCCGTATTTTGCGGCTAGAGCTGCTCTTCTTCATTCCAGTCACCCGTATCTTCAAGCAAATCCGGAACATTCGGCGCCGCCTTTGACACGCAGGAAACACTGCGCGACAACCACAGGAAAAACTCTGTAAACTTCAGGCCGGTAAGCCGCTTGGGCGAGATTGTTGAAAATTTCGCCAGCTTTTCCAGATTCGCGCCCTGTGTTCCGACGGCATGAATCACAACCTTTTTATTCTTTTGGGCATAACGGCATTTCTCGGCAATAATTTCCCAGTCATAATCGGTTGGTTCGCCATCGCTGATAAGAAAAATCCACGGCCGTTTAGACGTAATGCCGCAGCTGTCATACAAACATTTTTGTTCTTCGATTTTTTGCAAAGCCAGTTCCATGGCCTTGCCCAGCGGGGTCAGCCCCCCGGCCTCCATCTCCGGCGCTTCAAAATTCATGGCGTCAATCCAGTCGGAAGAAATCACCGCTTCATCTTTGCCGAAAGCCTTGATAATTAAAAGCTGCACACGAGAGCTGGCGTCAATATCTTCTTTCAGTTCTTTTTCCAAAGCCTTCAGCCCGGCATTCAGCTGTTTGATAGGTTCACCGCGCATTGACCCGGAACAATCCAGAACCAAAACGCAAGGCGTCCGCTCATTGGCATTATCGGCAAATTCCACATAGGGAATCATTTCTTCGGAATAAGTATTATTTTCTTCAGCCATTGTTCCGCCCTTTTTTAATATCTGGGATAAGAATGAGGATAACCGCTGCCTTCATAAGGCACCGGCTCCGACATCTTGCCGCAGGCCGTCAACCCGCAGACAATGCCTGCGCAAATAAATGCCGCAACAAAAAACTTCTTCATAATTTTGAAACCTTTTTACTTTAAACTATATAACATATATAATCCCAAATGAGGGTAAACACAAAGCTAATATTGCAGTTATCAAGATGATAAAATTTTTCACATTGGTTCTGACGGTTTTTATGGCGGTTTCTCCCGCATTGGCGTCAAAAAAAGGGGTAAATCTGTATGCAGAGCCCCGGGACTTGCCTGAAAAAACGCTGATTCGTCAGGATGGCAGCCGCATTAATTTATCCAGAGACTTTAGGGATAATCTTGTTTTGGCAATGTTCTGGTCGCGGCATTGTATGCCCTGTGTCCGGGAGCTTGATGACATCAAAGGGTTTGCGTCCCGCACAAAGGAATCAGGCATCAAAGTTGTTCTGATTTCTTCTTCAAAAGAGTGGCAGACGCCTGAAGAACAGCGGGAATTTTTAGATCAGTATGGTGCCGAAGGCATTGATTTCTATACGGATGAAAAAGGTGAGATGGCGGCCGCACTGGGAATTTTCACGTCACCGAATACGGTCCTTGTCAATAAGTCGGGACAGGAAATCGGACGCATCCGCGGTGCTGCCGACTGGGACAGCGATGCCGTGGTCGAATATATTTATAAACTGAAAGCTGACAATGAACAAACCGTTTTGGCAAGAGCAAAACAGCCATGAGTGAAAAGTATTACATTTCCTGGAATGATTTTCATCAGGACGTAAAAGCGCTGGCTGCAAAAATCAAAACCGCCGGAACTTTTAATAAAATCATCGCCATCAGCCGGGGTGGCCTTCTGCCGGCCGGAATTTTGGCTTATGAACTGGATATCCGCAATTCTCAGGCAATCAACATTTCCAGCTATGATAATGATGAAAGCCGCCGCGACGAAGATATTGAAATTGAATGTAATGTTTCGAATGTTGATGAACATACCCTGATTGTTGATGATCTTTCCGACAGCGGTCGCACTTTCCGTTTAATGCGCCGGCTTTTGCCCCGGGCTGTATATGCGGCGGTTTATGTCAAAGAACAGGGCAAAGCCGAAGCCGATATCTTCACGCGCCAGGTACCCGAAAGCTGGGTTGTTTTCCCCTGGGATGTTGAATAAAATTCAATCATAATGATACCGGCAGGACAAAATCTGCACCTCATCACTCATAATCCGGTAAAAAAACAAAAAAAGCACGCATTCCTGCGTGCTTTTGATAAGACCCCGTATTTTACCCCTAAATATCCGGAAACATATCCAGTCCTTTTTCCAGACGGGTACGCTGCAACTCGATAGATGTTGCCAAATTCAACTTTCCGCCCTTAATAATACCGCGGACTTGGTCGCCTTTGGTCGTATCCGGATTCGCAAACAAATAGGTCAGTTCCGGATGACGGTCATTGCCGACGCCGACCAATGTCTGGTGCATAACCGCCAGCATTCCGCGGGAAAACAGGTCATAAGCCAGTTCCTCGCTCATAGAGGTTGATGACGCATATTTAACAACCGAGGTAATCGCGTCAGTCACATTATTACCGTGAATGGAGGACAAAACCAGGTGCCCGGAAGTCGCCGCACGCAGAGCCTCGCTGGCGGTTTCTCCGGTACGAATCTCACCCACCAGAATATACCTGGGCTTTGAACGCAGAGCCGATTTCAACCCGGCGCCCCAGTCTCCTTTGGGGGGAATATTTTGCTTGCACAAACCAAGCCCACCTTTTTTGGCATGATAAATTCCGTCCAGAGGCATTTCGCACGGGTCTTCAATCGTGTAGGCAAAGCCGCCCTCTGTCTGCAAATATTCTTTCAACAACGCGGACAAAGATGTTGTTTTACCTTGGCCGGTCGGTCCCGCCCATAGAATCAATCCCGAGGCATTTGCCAGCGAAAGCAGATAGTTGCTGAGCTGCGGGCTGAACCCGAGCGTGGAAAACGGCGGCACCTGTTTGGGCATCTTACGTCCGCAAAACTGCGGACCATAAATACTCATCGTCCGCTCAATACGATAAAAAATCCCCTCATACAGCAGAGAATAAGACGGATTTTTACCATCCCAGGCGGCCACCAGCTGCTGATAAAAGTTTTCAAAATCCTCGGCTTCCAGAATAGCCAGACCGTTTTTAGTCTTGCCGTCCGGAATAAAAGCCTTTTTATCCGGCGTCACATAAATATCCGAAAATCTGACATCATTAATCTTAACCATAACTCCTCACCTTCGCAGGACAAATAAAGAATATCACCATTTTGCCTCACTCTAGCACAGATGTATTAACAAACCGTGAAATCCCCAGCGAACAATAATCACCGGAAAAATGGATATTACTTTTTCAAAAATTCAGATATTATATATAAACATCCTTCAATATTAGTCAGGATTTCATCATTCCAAAAACGCAAAACAATAATGCCTTTTTCTTCCAAATATTTTTGACGTTTTACGTCTTCTGTATTATCGGCATGTTGCCCGCCGTCAAGCTCAATAACGAGACGCTTTTCCTGACAATAAAAATCAACAATATATAAATCATCAACAATATACTGTCGAATAAAGCGGTATCCTAAAGATTTTCTACGAATTTTTTTCCACAAAAACAGCTCGGCATCAGTCATATTCTTTCTTAACTGCCGCGCTAAAAAAAGCATATTATTATGCCGCATTATATGTTTTCTCATAATTTTGGATGTTTCTCAAAACATCCGACAGCTTCCCTTCCCTTGATGCAAGGGAAGGACAGGATGGGTTTACATAAAATATAGCCTTCTCTCCATAGTATTATATGTTTTTTCATAATTTTAAAACATCCAACAGCTTCCCTTCCCTTGATGCAAGGGAAGGACAGGATGGGTTTATATAAAATATAGCCTTAATTTTCCCCCACATCAGACAAACGAAGCATACAACAAAAAGATAAAAAATCAATGACCGAATTTAATAAATAAAATATTTTTCTTTTCAAATTAAAAAAAAACTCCGGGAGCCGATAAAGCTCCCGGAGCCCGAGAAAAGAAACAAACTCAATAAGACATTAACGATAAGTCCAGGCAATCTCAACCCCGGTTGCATTAGCCGCCGGCTCACACTCTGTGGCCGCTGTCGTCAAATCAATCGGAAAGCCGGCACCGGATGCCCCGCCCCAAGTATGAGCCTTCTGTCCGATTTTTAATTCCATTAACCCGCCGGAAGCCGAAGCGCCCCAGTCCGCCGTCACAATGCTGATACAGGCCTGCTTATCAATATTACCATAAGTAACCGTAAATTCGTTATTATCATCAGAAGCCTCTACGGTTATCGTTCCGCCAAACGGATTGATATATGTATTTGCCGTATCGGGATCAATCATATCCTGGGAAACCAACTCAAAAGTTTCCAAAACCCCTGTTGCACTGTCCAATCCTGCATAATTATTCTGGTTGGCATACAAAGTCCGGATATTTGTAATCAGCATGGAAACCTGATCAATTGTCTTGTTGGTACGATACTTCGCCATCGCCTTTGAATACCCGGCAATACCGCCGACCGACAAAACGCCGATAATCGCCAGCACGCCCAGCATTTCGACCATTGACCGGCCGCTTTGCTCTGAATCAAAAACCTTTTTCATTTCTTCTCTCCTTAAAACTTATACAAGTCCCACATCCAAATTTCTGTTTTTATCATACCGCATTACGGCTGGCGCATCAAGACTATCTTTGGCAATAACCGGGCATGATGTAACTGCCTATTACTTTAGTCATATAATCCTTAAAATTAAGTAAATAACACTTAAAAAATAAGAATGAGACCAATCTCTCTGAAAGCAATGGCAGAGATACATTGTATTTTCTGTAAAAACAGAGAAGAAATGATGTTTATTTATAACTTAGCGATACGTCCATGCAATCGAGACGCCGGTTCCGGAAGTTCCCGGATCGCATTCCGTGGCCGCCGTTGCCAAATCAATCGGAAAACCGGCGCCAGCTGCTCCGCCCCAGGTATGGGCTTTAGTTCCGATAGTCAATTTCGTTAATCCGCCGGAAGCCGAAGCGCCCCAGTCCGCCGTCACAATGCTGATACAGGCCTGCTTGTCGATATTGGCGTAAGTAACCGTAAAATCATTAGGAGACGTAGCCGTGGTAGATACGGTTATCGCCCCGCCGAACGGGTTAATCAAACTGGTTGTTGCCGTACCGCTGCTTCCCGTTGTTGTTGAGATCATATCTTGCGAAACCAGTTCAAAAGTTAATAACGCATTATTGTCCAATCCTGCATAATTATTCTGGTTGGCATACAAAGTCCGGATATTTGTAATCAGCATGGAAACCTGGTCAATCGTCTTGTTGGTGCGATATTTCGCCATCGCCTTTGAATACCCGGCAATACCACCGACTGACAAAACGCCGATAATCGCCAGCACACCCAGCATTTCGACCATTGACCGGCCGTTTTGCTCTGAATTAAATTCTTTATTCACGGTACCTCCTTAAATTTATTGTATATGTTAAACACAAATTTAAGGAATTAACCGTTAAAATTAAGTAAAAATTTCCGAAAAAATCAGATTTTAATTAATATGCCGTGACGCCGTACTGCCAGCTGATAGCATTGTCGCTTTCCTGACAGGTTGCCGCGGCCTCATTCAGCGAAATCGGCAGGGAATCGTTCTCCCAGTTAAATTTGTTTTTATCCAGAGAAATCGCTTCATCAGGCGACGAACCGCCGGTTCCGATTTGCATTTCTTCCAAACCGGACGAGGCATTAAACTCCCAGGGCTGCGTTGCAACATTAATACAGGCCATTCTGTCCAGCCCGCCGAATGCCACCCTGAAACTCAGACCGTTATCTAATACCTCAAGACTGACCTTACCGCCCATGGCATTTTGCAAAGCCGTAACCTTATTGCCTTCCGTAACCAGCATATCGGCTGACGCCAGCTCATAAGTCTGTACGGCCTCTTCATTCAAACCGGTAAAACCTTTCTGATTCGTATATAACGTCCGGATATTGGCAATCAGCATAGAAGCTTGTTCTTGTATCCGGTTTGTGCGATACTTGGCCATCGCCTTTATATAGCCGGCAATACCGCCGACCGACAAAATACCGACAATCGCCATCACGCCAAGCATCTCAATCATGGAGCGAAAAAAAAAAAAAGAATATTTCCTTTTCATATCCTTATCAACTTTCACCTTTTCAGAGTTCGCAGCACACATCCATTTTCAGATTAACATAAATATTCAAAAACAACAATTATATCTTTGGGTATATCCGCACCTTTTTTTGAATGAAAAATTACAGAACAAACAGGAATAAAATACAAAAAATATTATGCAATATCAAAAAACTATTCAAAACTCCAGATAAGAGAGTTTTTCCCCTTGCAAATTTCTCTGGCTTTTTGAATATCTGCCGGCAGAGGATTCTCCCCGCCCCAGCTGAACACAATTTGCCGGTCATTAACCACAGTCACCGCTTTCAGCCCGAGCTCCTGCCGTTTGGTAAAACGATAACTCAACAACCCGATACAGGCACTTTTGACGATTCCCGGATACACCACATCAAAGCCGGAAGACCCGGGCATAACCGTATCAGCATTTTCACCCGTTCCGAGGTGAACATCCTGCCCCAGAGCATTGACAATCCGCCCGTTGTTTAACATCTCGGCCGGAACAATCCCCGAAGCAACAGCCAGCGCCGTATCCAGCCCCCAATAGCTGGGTTTTGCCCGGTAATGCGTCCGTACCCGGTCGGCCAGAGTCATAACCTGTTCCGCCGCCAGACCGATTCGCTGATCAGAACGCGGAATCATCAGCCAAATGAGCAAAACCAAAAAAATAATCCCGCCGCTGATGACAAAAACCTTATCCCGCCGCCACAGTTTTTTAGCTGTAACGGTCAGATTATTGAGAATTTCCGCCGCTTTTCTGTTCATGCTTAAATTCCCATCGCACTGGTAATCTGGTCTTGCATTTCAAAGGTTGCCATAACCGCCCAGGCAATAATACCGGCAACAGTCAGAATCGCAATCATGTTCATGACGGAAGCCTTGTTTTCAATCAAATATACACTTTCGTCCAGCCATTCGGTTGCCAGCTTGTCCAATGCCTCTTCAAAGTTATCCAATTCGGAATAAATTTTCAGGTCGTTGATGATTTCCGGATCCGGAAACTCCAGTCCCGTTTTGCTCAATGCCTGTCCGAGGTTGTCACCGTTATTGACAAACACCAAAGTCTTGTCAATACGTTCCTGCAAATATTTTGAAGCATCACGCCGCAATGCCCGCAGCGAAGTTGAAACCGGAGTCCCGCTTTTGACCAGCGCCGACAACGCCAACAACCAGCTGATACCGGTAAAAATTTTATACAATGACCAAGGCGGAAAATGGTCAAAAGTTGCCCGCAAACGCCCGGTCCAGGTTCCGATAGTCAGGTAAATAACCGCCGCGATAACCGGCAGAATAGAAAAGGCCAGCAGCCAGTTGTCTTTGATCCATTCCGACAAATCAACCAAATCTTTGGCCATTCCGCGCCATCTGACATTCGGCGCAGCCTCCAGCATCGGCGGCACCATATAGACCCCAATCGCATAAATAATCAACACCGACATCATAAACAGAAATGACGGATAGGTAATTGCGCCGATAATCGGGCGGATCATTTTGGTTGAACCTTCGGTAACCTTAATCAGATTAAGCAGGGCGCTTTCAAGGTCAGAGACATCACCGACCGAAAGCATCAGCCGTTCACGGTCCGGAGCCCATCCCTTTAATGCTTCTGAAAAAGGTAAACCGTTTTGTAGGGATTTGCCCCAGTTGGCAATGGCAATGGCCATCGGTTCATTTGGATTCTTTCCGCCGTTGCTCGCACCATTGTGAATCAAATCAAGCGCATTCATCAGCGAAAAACGGTTGCGCAACAGCGAGGCCAGTTTGCGGTAAATCTTCAAACGCGCCTTGTCTGAACTCCGGCAAATCATCTTGGCATAATAGGTTTCTACCGTTCCCAGACGTTTCATTGCCCTGTCCAGAGATGTGCTCTTTTTTCTTTCCATCGCTTACCTCGACTTTCATTTTAATAGACTGGGCGCTGATCCAACAGCCCGCACCATCTTTCGACTTCTTCCAAATCAATATACCCTTTCAGCATACGCTCAATTGCGGCATCTTTCAAGGGTCTTCCGTTTAATTCACTGGTCCAGTAATCAATAGCTTTGCGGGTTTCGCCCGAAATCATCAAATCCAGAAACTTTGCGTCCGGCAAAATAATCTCCGGCACGCACATTCGCCCTTTAATACCGGTATTGTCGCAATATTTGCACCCCGGCCCGCGGACAAACGTATTTTCCACACCAAAATCGCCCAACGCCGTTTTCAGCCGCTGCACGGCCGGAGAATCCAACATGGTTTTAACCGGAATCCGGCAGTGCGGACAAAGCCTTCGGAACAAACGCTGTGAAATCAATCCCTTAATCAACTCCGGATCATTAAGCATAAAGGTTTTGACGCCCATATCGCGGAGGCGGGTCACAATCGCCGGCGCCGAGTTGGCGTGCAAAGTTGTCCAAACCCCGTGACCGGACAAAGCACCTTTGAAAGTCAATTCTGCTGCTGCAATGGAACGCACCTCACCAACCATCATCACATCCGGGTCAGAACGCAGCGCGGCTGACAATGCTTTGGTAAATTCCTCATCTTTCTCTTCTTCGCTGTTGGCGTTTGTCACCGGCATCTGCCGCGCGCCGGGAATCGGATATTCCGGAGGATCTTCCACCGTAATCAGGTTGACTTCATAATTTTTTTCCTGCAACAGCTTAATCATATTGCGCTGCAGGGTTGTACTTTTACCGGAACCGGTCGGCCCGGCAATAATACTCAGCCCTGTCGGAACGGCCCTGAGGCGGAAAAACAGATTCTCCTCATACTCGCCAAACCCCAACGAAGCCAAATCGCCAGAGCCTTCCGGATTATCATCTGCGTACAAAAGACGCATAACCAGATATTGAGAACCGAAAGCAATCGGGTTGAACTGCAAACGAATAGCCAGAATGTTATGCGGCAGCATCAACTTGCCTTTTGAGCCGCGCAGCGGGGTCGACCCAAGCTTTTGCGCACCCTGAAACTCGTTTTGAGCATAGTTTGCATCCGAAATATCCGCCGAGGCAAATGCCGCACGAACAAAAGCTTCTCCCCACTCTTTGTTATATTCCATAACAGTCGTCATCATCCCGTTGACACGGAACATAATCTGTGTGCTGCTCGCAACCACAATATGAATATCCGACACCTTTTGTGAGGCTGCACGGGAGACAACATTGATGAAGTCTTTCTGCATTTGCAGCTGATCAAGATCTTCATCGCCTTCAATATTGATATTGGAGCGTTCGCCAATGGCATAAACGGCATTTAATTCGTTTTGACTGACATATTCCGGTTTGCTGATACTAAGCTTTTTCTTCCGCGCCAAAACCTCAAAGCTGAGGACGCGTCCGTCAAACTTGTGTGTTTCCGAAACCAGAAAACGCCCGTCCGAAAACAACGCCACCAACCGCCGGGTGTCGTCATTAATAACCAGATTCGGATTATTCGGAAGAGTAAGCAGGCGGTTGCCGTGCTGAAAATAAGACTGAATTTTATTGACCGGTTTCTTCTCTTCCAGGTCATAACTATCATTTGTCTCAATATCAGAGGAAACGGCAGGAACCGTTTCCTCTGATGATTGAGGCGTATCTGCGGATGCCTCTATTTTCTGTTCAGACAAGTCATCCATTCAAAAGCTACCTGACAAACAAACCCTCGCCTAAGCTGGGAATCCCGGCCGTCCCGACCAGATTGTCGCCGCCGGCCGCCGCCTCTTTGCTGTCTTTGGAGCCGGCCAGCTTGGCTTTGGTAATAACAGAGTTGTTAACCGGTTCGCTGTCCAGAATCCCCCCGGCGGCAAAATACAGATAATCTTTTGCCCCGTTGAGATCACCCCGGATATAAGTCTCGGAAATCTCGTCGATGACATGACCGGTCTGCAGGGCCGTTCCTTTTCTGACCATAAAGTAATCGCCGTTCTTATTAATCAGCTTGGCCGCCAGATTCTCACCTTTACCGACAATTTCCATAATGGCATAAACATCACTCAGCATAACCTGTTTTTCGGCCGGAAGCTGTGCAAACGGATTTGTTTTATTCTTTTCACTCAATTCGGCATCAAGCCGGGACTGCAAAACGGAAATCTTGGTTTTCAATGCCTCAATATCGCGGTTGTGACGATCTCTGGCATTGCGGGCATCTGTAACCGTTTTGGAAGCCAGATTACGCAGATTGGACAATTTCATCTTGAAATCATTAATCAGAAACTCGCGGTCATTTTCAATTTCGGCCATCATCTGATAGATTCTCTCATTATTCTTGATCCATTCCTGCTTTTCCGCAAGCATTTCTTCTTTATAGACCTTAATAATTTTTTCCTGACGCAATTGTTCAATCTGAGCTTCAATCTCTTTCAGCTTCTGTTCTTCTTCCATCAGCTTTTTTTTCTGCTCATTCTCCCATTCCTGCTTTTTGCGCTGTTTTTCCTCTTCGGCGGCCTGCTGCTCAAGCTGAGCCTGTTGTCTTTGAGCTTTAATGGCCTCAATTTCATTACGGATTTTTTCTCTCCTCAATTCCAAAGAAAGCAACGCAGACTGCTTCTCTAAAGTTGACATCTTCGAGAACAAATTTGTATCAATCTGACTCAGCGCACCGCTCTCGCCGTTTGCGCCAAAATCCGTAATATCCGGAAGCGGATCATCTTCCGGCCGGATAAGCCCGTCCACCGTTGCAGATGTATTTGGAATAACCGCATCATTTCCGGGCTGCTTGGGCAGAACCGGCTGCGCCGGAGCCGAACCCAACGGATTGCTTTGGCCGTTTCTGGAATCCGTCGGAAAACCCAGCGGCTGAATCGGCTGTGGAGCCAGCGGATCATTGACAATAACATTATTGCCGTTTTCCGCAGGAGGCAAAATGGGCTGATTCCCCATATCGGGATTATTGGCCGCAGGAGCAGGCGGAATTGCCCTGTTCGCCGGAGCGCTGGGCGTAATCATATCATTACCGCTGCGCAACGCCGGATCTTCGGTAACCGAAACATTGACATCCTCTTCCAAAATCGGCAAATTTCCACCCGTATCGGCAGGAGCTTCCAAATCCAGAGAAACCGAGCCGGGAACCTCATTGCTGTTCGTATTCAGTGTCTGAGCCAATGCCCTGTTTGCCGCAGAAACGCTCAAAACCAGGGACAATGCCGTCCCGACAAATATATTTTTCAGACTATAACACATAGATTGCTCCTTCATAATCCCATTTATTGCCATCCTTGGTATATTTTATCATTGTAATCTCAAGTCCTGAAAATTTTGTTAACAAATCACGCCAAACCACAGGATTATTGACCGATGAAAATTTAAATTTCACAGAACGGTAGATATTGGACTGAGCCGACGTAAAACTTGAATCAGACAAAGCAACCGGTTGGTTGATGGACTGAAACAAATCATTGAGCGTCATTTTAAGCTGAACCGAATTATAAGTCGGCCTGCTGGCAACTGTTGCAACCTGATCCAGCGGAACGGACACATTCACACTGTTGCCGTCATCAGAAACCGCTTTCGCCCCGAACTTAATTCCCGATTTGTCCAAAGCTTCATCAATCCAGGCAATCCGCCCGATTTCTCTTGTCCATGAGGTTGATGCCGAACCCGCATTGCAGGTAATATCCCCGATTTTCCATCCCGGCGGCATAATCTGAGAAATCGCGGCAATATAGTCATAACATTTGGTCATGACCTGAGAGGGATCTTTAACCTTTTCCCATGGCTTTATTTCCGGAATCTTCTCAATCGGCTTAACAACTTTTGGCTTTATTGGGGCAATCATCGGTTTTTTCGGCGGTGCCAGAAAAATACTGTCAATAATTGTCGACAACAACCAAATGCCGACCACGGCAGATACCCCGATAACCATAAACAACTTAGTGCCGCGCAAAGCCTTGATTTTCTGAAGCTTAGCCCGGTTACCTTTGTTTATCAGCGAGGTAACGTCAATATCTTCGGTTCCTTCGATTTCCCATTCTTTCGGTGCAATCTTTTTACCCCAGTCCGGAACCGCCAGCATTGACATAAACTGATTCTTGGCGTCTTCCTCTTTTAAGAAGACCATATCACCGTCAGAAAGAATAATATCGTTTCTGACACAGATATACCACCAGCCTTCCTGAACTTTAAAAACAGCCACAAAAGATGACTGCCCGCCCAATGCCGTTGCCACCGGAATAGCACCGACATTGGCCCCGCTTTTATAACCTTGTTGTGAGGCGCAAATACCGAACTGGGGAGCCTTTCCCTGTTTGATGCAGAAGAGGTCGGCACCCTCCATAATTCCCTCGGCCGCCTCACTGACTTCGGCAACCGGATCTTCGGTATTCTGCAGCGGCTGCCAGAACAAGCTGGTAGCGTAAGTCAAGCCGTCAACAGTAACCTGTGTTGCCCACGTCCGGTTGCTGCCGTCTTCGTAATCTTGATCCAATAACTGAGCTTCTTCCAGCACGTCTTTGTTTCCTTATGACATAAAGTTGCTAAATTCTGTTGGTTACTCTGGTCTCAGGATTAAGCGGAGATTCCAGAACCACCGGCGTCAGGATAATAACAAGGATAGTTCTGTTTTTCTCAGCTTTGGCCGTTCCGCCAAACAATGAGTTCGTTGCCGAACCAACACCCTGTTTCTCTGCGCTGTTTTCAACACGTTCATACCCGGTCAAGACCAGAGATTCCCCGGATTTCAGGGCAACTTCCTGAGTAAAGCCGCGGGATTCGATAACCGGGTTTTGAATATATTGCCCGTCATCATCTTCTCCGTTCCCGCCCAGAGGAACTTTTTCAAGGGAAATCAAATCTGACAAAGTCAGGTTAAACATCAACAGCAAACGCCCGTGTTCCAAAATTCTCGGCAGAACATCCATTGTGAAACCGGTCTCAATTTCCTCTGTTTCTGTAGAAACGTCATAATAGTTTCCGTCTCCGCCGCTGTTCGTTTTGGTAATTTCGGAAATATAATTCTGTTTGCGAACCACCTGAATCGGCGCCGGTTTATTATTCAAGGTTGTCACCGTACCACTGGTAACCATGTTGGTTGTTCCCTGTGTTGACAAAGCCTGAATGCTGGCATTCAAATTCCAGTTACCGGGCATAACGCGCATTTCAAGGTTCTTTGCAATTTCATCCCCAAGGGTATTTGTCGGACTAAGCAAAGTGACCTGTGTCTGCCCGTCATCAAAGGCCGCCCCGAGGTCAAGCCCGTAAGTGTCGCTGTCATCGACGGAAACCTGCAAAACCTTAACGCTGATGGCTACTTGTCTGGACAGTCTGGCATTTTGCTCGTTGATGAACTTTGCTACTTTGGTAATATCATTCGGATTCGCCGTCAAAGAAATTGTTCCGTTAGCAGAATCAATCGTCAGTTTTGAATCTTTATCAATCATTGAGGTAATGGCTTTTTCAATATTGCCCCACAACTCAATTTCTGCCGTACTGCTCAGGGACAATTCCGAAGTTCCGCCTTCACCGTCGGTTGTTGATGAACCTCCGACATTGACCGACAGTGACGGTTTGGTCGGCAGACTGTATAAAACAAATGTTCTGGTAATATATTTATAGAAATAAATCTCTTTCCGGTCATATTTCCACCAAATGCCGAAACGGGAGGCTATTTCGTTCAACAGCCCGCTCAACGGCCCCCGGTAAGAAACAAGCATTTTATCCGGCTCGGTCCAATCGGCATTGATTGTTTCCGGGGTCGGCTTATTTGACTTGGCCGAAGCCATAATCGTCTGCTCCAGATGTGGGGCAAAACGAACCTGCAAAGACGTAATTTTATTAATCATGTCTCCGATTTCATACAGGGTAATCGGCCGATTGCTGATTAACGTAATACCTTCTTTTGTCTCCAAATAAGCCGGGATCGGCTGCCCTTCAAACTCAATCTCGCTGGTGTCGCCGAGCCAGATGTCATTTTTGACCCGGATAACATCATCAGCCGCCAGCTCTGTCGGCGCTTTGGCAGCTTCACGCAGTGTCGTTGCCGCTTTGACCTCTTTTTCCAAAGCGGCGTCCATACTGGTTGACATGGAGCATGCGGCGGCAATGGTAATCAGAGCCAGGCCCATTCCGTATTTGACTATTCTATTCATATGCATTCTCATCCTCCATGGTCTCAACGACTAATACTCTGTTGCCTTTATAAAATGTTGCAATCGGTGCCGGCTGTGCACGGGCAAAAGCTCTGACCAATGCTGAACTGACATCGGCAAAACGGCCTCTGAACATGGCTCCGGCGGTTAAAGTGTAATTTCTGTTTGATTTCCAAACCAGACGCCATCCTGCTTTTTCGCTCCACTCGGTCAGCAGGCCTTTAAGGGTCTTGCCTTCTTCAGCCAGCCAATCATCAACCGGGTCTTCGGCATTGTAACCATTAATATCGCCGCCGGATGCGTCAATATCATTGCCTTCGGTGTCATAAATCTCTTCTTCATAATCCACATACTCGTCCTCTATACGCGGCGGTATGGAGGCCGAAAGATTATTTCCCGCTCCGGCCTGGGTAATATACTGGTCACGGGGAGCCCTTTCGCCGTATTCTCTGTAATCAGCGGTTGTTTGTGTATAATTTACAAAAGCATTCCCATCCTGGGCCGGTTCAAAATTTGAACCTGAAACCTCTTGATCACAAGGCACGACCGGGAGCTCTGGCGCTGATGACGCGCACCCGCCCACGGCAAACAGGCTCATAATCACGGCGGTTAATTTTGTTTTTACACTCATTTTTACATTCCTTAAGCAATGATTCATCATGTTTTTTACTCTAATAATACTTATTGACGGCAAATAATCAAGCCCGAGTCGCTACTTATTAACCAACTACCATCTTTTATAATACATGGATCTGACCGGACTCATAACGTCTTCTTTGCGGTCACCCCTGTTTACCACCCTTAAAACAAAGGAATTTGGTTCCCTGTTGGTAAAAACGGTATCCACTTTTTTGTATTCTAAACCTAAATTAGTTAAAATATTGTATAACAAATTTAAACGTTTTTGCTGAAGTTCAAAAGAGCTGGTTCCGTCAATCCTGATCTCTAAAATATTATAATCATCTTCTTGGGCTTTATTGGCAAAAGCCTGAATCCAATTCAGAGTTTTCCCTGATATTTCAGCCCGGTTTGGTTGAAAAGACAATCGGATTTCCGTTGGCAGAATTTTTCCCTGACCGCTCTGTTCCGAACTGTTTGCCTTTGAATTATGGCTGCCCGCCCCCGTGGATGAACCTTCAGAGCTGCCTTGTCCGTTAAACAGAGACGAAATACTGCTCAACAACCCGCTTTTCCCGTCTTTGTGTTCAGCCTGAGTCTGTTCTTTCTTTTCGGCAATAAAAGGGACTTCGCCTTCTTCTTCAGCGGCTTGAAGACGCTCTTTTTGGATAAGATCTTCTTCAAGTTTCATATTCTCCGGATCTGAAACCAGCTGCGGCATCAGATTCTTATTATTAATAATGTCATCGGGAATGGGAATCAAAATATTCTGAACCACCTCTCCGGCAACTTTAACTTCTTTTTTGTCTTTGGAAGCTGATTCTCCGCTCAAAACAGCCGTAATTTTATCTGTATCTTCAGCCTGCTTATAATAATCCTGCTCTAAAACATTCTGATTAACCGGAAATTTTGTCCCCTTGGCGGCAATCCATTTATCCTCCGGTTTACTCTCTTCTGTCGTATTCTTTTCGGAATGGCTGTCTTCTTTCGGAGCCTCGGCCAAAGCTGCGGAATTATTTTCTGCGGGCTTTTGAACCTCAACCTGCATAACGTCATAAAGACTGTTTCCGGCTCTCACTGGAGACGTTTCTCCTTTTTTTTCAGCCATCGGCTGCCAGCCAGAAATCTCAGCAGGATTATTTTCTTCGTTTTCCTTTTCTGCACCTGCCGTAACCGGTTCAGCATCTTCAACAACATTTTTCAGGGATTGCTTTAAATCCAACATGGCCACCTGTTTGTCGGCGCCTGTCCCGTTAATCTGAACCTTTTCGTTTGAAACAAAAGCCGTATTTCTGACTTTTTGCAACGGAATTAATAATGTCTCTTCCGTATCAGGCTTTTCTCCCGGCTCCGCCGGCAAAGAATGCGCCTCTGAAGCCGGAGAAACATCGTTTTGGGCGATAACCAGGTTTTCCGGCGCATGCTTGTCCTTGTTATCTTGCGCAACCGGCTCCGTAACCGCTTTAGAATGAACTTTTTTCTTTGTTTCTTGTTTTATCGGGGGAAGCTTTGTCTTTTCCAAAGCCGCAATCAACCGTTCTTTTTTTGCCGGATTTTCAGCCCGAACCTGTTTAACAACGGGCTCTTCGGCAACAACCGGAAAATCTTTTTTTTCCGGTTTTGTTTCTCTCCGGGGTTGCGGAACATTTGTCTCCTGGGGAATATCCTTAATCAGGGCAATTTTGCGCACCGGTGTAGAGGGGGCACCATGCGGCAAAACCTCACTTTTTAAAAATAAAGAAATATTGTTATGCGGAATTTGCGGTTCTTTTTCAGAGGGGGCATGACCAACGGCTTTGTTTACCAAAAAAATAGCAAACAAAGAAAAAACAAAGCTGTAAGCAAAAGTTTTTATCCCGGCGTTACTCATTAAACCAATTCCCTCTAAAACCTTGATAAATCAAAAAGCGAATCTTGGCAAAGAGATTATAAATTTATACCCAGAAAAATCGCCGTTTCGACGCCGATAAGCGCTTGAAAAAAATATATTATCAAAATTTTTACCTTTTATATGATAAGAAAAAAAACATGTTTACACCGGATTAAGAACTGTGAATTTTTTGTTACAGTAAATTTTTCTGTTGATAAACAATAGCTTGCATGCTTGGAGGCCTGGCGAATAATACTGGAAAAAAGTATCAAAATCGGTTATCCTATAAGAGTATGGAAAGTTTTTGCTGTTAATTGAGGAGAAAAATAATGAGATTTTTAAAAAACAATATCTGGACGCT
This sequence comes from uncultured Alphaproteobacteria bacterium, assembly GCA_944391365.1. Taxonomy (GTDB): domain Bacteria; phylum Pseudomonadota; class Alphaproteobacteria; order RF32; family CAG-239; genus HGM16780. The sequence continues at coordinate 21,386 of CALXTH010000003.1, forward strand.
GGCAACCTTCGCCTTGATACTGGTTTTGGGGTTTGCCGGCGACGCTTCGGCGCAGGTCGCGGGAACTTCGGCTTCCGGTTCAACGATTATGCAGACGGCGCAGAACAAAACCGTATCGGTTTTCTCATCTGTTAAAACCATCATCTTTATTATCGGTGGTTTCGGTCTGGTCGGTTTGGCCTGGGCGGCGATTTTTGGTAAAGTAAACTGGAAGTGGTTGTCAGCTCTGGCTGTCGGTTTGGCTATTCTTGCCGCGGCGAGTTCCATTGTTGAATACGCAACCGGTAGTACCGAAGCCACGACCGCAGGTCTGACCACGACATTCGGTAATATTTAGCGCATTGCTGAAACAAAGGCACAAGGGGGAGCAGAATGAAAAAAGAGTTTTTACATAACTTTTTGTCATCAGGCTCCCTCTTTGCCACAAAGTCGGCAAAAACAAGAAAAACAGTGCATTGGCTTGCACTCTTTTTCTTATTCTTGCTGACAGACAATGCACATGCGGCTCTGTTCAGCCAGTTGACCCAAAGCGGTTCCGATATTTTTATGGGAATGCGCGATATTATTTATGCGGTTGCCGGCTTTGGCATCGTGGGCATAGCCATCGGCGCTTTCTTTGGCAACCTGAACTGGAAATGGCTGTCGGCAATCATCATCGGCCTGATGGTTATCGCCGGAACCGCTGGTATACTTATGTACATGACGGACACGCAGGATTTGAGCTCAATGTCCATAACCATTACGGACAGCTTGATTAATGCCGCGCCTTTGCCGAATACAAAGGGATAACATCCGTCGTCTTATTGAGGCCTGTTAAAAAGGCAGGGAGGGTATGATGAAAAATTTGGTTAAGTCATTTTTGCTGAAGGGCTTAATTTTAGGGCTTGCCCTCTTTATGCCGTGCATGGGATATGCACAAAGCGTTTCTGAAAAAATAACGACAAAAATAACAGCTGAGGAGGCAGAAAACATTGCGGCTGCCGGCGGCAACTGGCAAAAATGGCTTGCTTCGGGCAAAGCCGTCAAAAATGCGGATGGCGGCTATATCATAACCTTTGATTCAAAAGCCGAAGAAGACAGTTTTTGGGAGTATGCCGGCGATGCCCTGGCAGATTATAAAACCAATAATGCCCAGCAAAACAATCCTGCCGATGAAGGTCAGGGGATTAAGATTGACAGTAGCGGAATAGAAAACA
>CALXTH010000004.1 GCA_944391365.1 uncultured Alphaproteobacteria bacterium
GCTCTTTAGCTTCTTTTTTCACGGTACCAATCCTTAATCAAAAAAATGACTCCTGTTCTTCCGGAAATGTATTTAAACATACTTTTTAACAAATTTCAATCGTTATTAATAGATTTCAATACCATGGTCATAAGCATAGGCCATCAGCTGCGGACGGAGGGTTTTTTTGGAAGAATTAAGCAGAAGCTGCATGTAGTCGCTGACTTCTTCAACATTCATACTGCGAATCATGCTTTTTACCCGCCCGAAAGAAGACCCTGATGAAGACAGATTGCGGAAGCCGAGGCCGATTAAGGCCAGCGCTTCAATCGGATTTGAGGCCATTTCACCGCAAACCGAGCAATAAACACCATGTTCGGCTGCTTTGGCGGCGATCAGGCGCATCAGACGCAAAAACGGTGCCGATAAAACATCATAGCGTTCTGTCAGGCGCGGGTTGCCCCGGTCGCAGGCAAAAACGAACTGAGCCAAATCATTGGTTCCGACGGAAATGAAATCGGCTTTTTCAAGAATTTCATCAAGCTGGAAGACAATCGCCGGAACCTCTATCATCAAGCCGACATTGACTTTGGCCGGAACCGGACGGGCGGCTCTTTTCTCTTTTTCCAGCTCAAGCATCAACGTCTCGCGGGCTTCTTCAAATTCTTCAAGATCGGCAATCATCGGAAACATCACATTCAGCTCCTTGCCGGCGGCAGCTTCCAAAAATGCCCGCATTTGCTTGCGGAGAATCGCCCGGCGATCCAGGGTAATGCGAATCGACCGCCAACCGATGGCCGGGTTTTCTTCACTCAGCCCTGCCCAATAAGGCAGGAGTTTATCCGAACCAACATCGAGACTGCGGAAAATAACCTTACGTTTGCCTGCCTTGTCCATTAGCTCTTTATAGCAGCTTATCTGGCGTTCAACATCAGGCATAACATCAGAGGCCATAAACGGAATTTCCGTCCGGTACAGGCCTATGCCATCGCAATTTGTGCTTTCAATATAATCCAGATCAAATGCCAGGCCGACGTTGATATAATGTCCGATCCGGACGCCGTCCAGACTCTGAGACAGGTGATGGCGGAGTTCGGCAAATTTGGCCTGAAGCTTTTTGTTTTCATCTATTTTTTCTTGAAATTTACGGCGGATGTCATCGGAGGGCTGGAGATAAACATATCCCTCGTTGCCGTCAACGGCTATCAGCTCACCGCTTTTGACCTCTTCAAACAAGCCTTTGATTTTGGCAATCACCGGAATATTCAGCGCTTTGGCGACAATGGCCACATGCATGGTCGGCGTGCCGTCTTCAATAATCAGGCCGCGGATTTTGGTATATTCATAATCCATTAATTCCGCAGGTCCCATTGTCTGAGCTATGATGACGATGTTTTCACTGTCGCTTTTACCGCTTTCACCAAAATCGCCGCTCAGATAAGACTGCAGGCGGTCAGCAACATCGCGCAAATCGTGCAGGCGCTCTTTGAGGTAAACATCCGTGGTGGCCGACAGGCGGTTCCACATGTCTTCATAAGAACGTTCGACAGCGGCTTCCGCAGTCATGCCGCTCATGACATTGTCGGCGATTTTTTTGAACCAGCCTTTGTCCCGGGCAAACATCAGATAAGCATCCAGAATGTCCATGTGCTCACCTATGCCGAGTTTGGTCGAATTAAACTTGGCATCAAGATCGGCATTCATTTTCTGGTGTGCCGCGGTCAGGCGGTCGAGTTCTTTTTCCTTATCTTCGGTAAAAATTTTGGTGACGGCATGGCGGCGGCGGTGAATAACCGCGTTGCCCAGCCCGTAGCCTTTGCTCAGGCTCAGCCCTTTAATCCGCTCCCGCGTAATCAGACCGCGTTCTTTAATCAGGGTCTTTTTGTATTCGCTCATTTCATCCGAGGAAACGATATCGGCCAAGAACATGGCTATGGTTTCCAGTGTTTCCTGTTCGCGGTCCGTAAATTCCCGGATATCTCGGCTTTCAATCACCAAAACACCGATGGCTTTGTTGCGGCGAATCAGGGGAACACCAAGAAATGATTTATAATCATCTTCGCCCAAATCAGCTTTATAAAGATATCGGGGATGTTTTTTATAATCCGAAACCGCACAGGGACGGCAGTCTTTGGCTATTCCGCCAATGACGCCTTCACCGATCCGAAGTGAAACTTTGTGCATGGATTCAGCGGCAAAACCATGTGCCGCAAACAATTCAAGATAATTGTCATCAATGTTTACAAAACAGAAAGCGGCGTCTACCTGCATTTCTTCCGCGATGACGCTCATGCTGTTGTTCAGCCGGACTGATATGTCCGTCTGCTCCTCCATCTGCTGCCGGAGGCGTTTTAAGATGACATAGGCCTGATTGGCCGCGGCACGGCTGTTCATTATCTTTTATCCGCTCAAAAAATTATCTTGCGCTTTATCTTATATTATTTATATTTTCAATCATCAAGGCTAATATTTCGTTAAGGAGATTAAAAGATGGCAAATAACTATAAAAAAGGCGATCATGACACCCGGCCGTGGGGAACATGGGAGGTTTTGGACGCCGGGGAAAATTTCTGTGTTAAAAAAATTACGGTCACACCGGGAAATATTTTGTCTCTGCAATCGCATAACCATCGTGCCGAGCACTGGACAATCGTTGATGGCGAGGCCGTTGTGACGCTCGGAGACGAAAAAATTGTCTGCGGCGCCGACGAAGCGGTTTATATTCCGGTTCAGACCAAGCACCGAATCCAGAATAACACACAAAAGAATATGGTATTTATTGAAATTCAGACTGGCGACAAGCTGGATGAGGCTGATATTATCCGCTATGAGGACTCTTACGGCCGGGCTTGATGGGGCTAAGGTTTGAGACAGTGCTGTTTGGGCTGCACCGAGGTGATGGGATTGGGACTTGTAAAATTCGACGCTCAGATAGGATTGGTTGTGAGGTAAAAGGGGAGGCTCGGTGAATACCGAGCCTTTTTTTGAACACAAAAAAACATCAGATAATATATTTACGGCTGATTTCTTTGAATTCATCGGTACCGGCTTTTTCAAGCCATTCAAAGACGACCATTTCATAGGTCACAACATCAACACCGTTATGGTTCAGGCGTTGCAGGGCAAAAACATGTTGCAGGCTTTTCCGGGATGAAGCGGCATTGGACACGACAAAAACATTATATCCCATTTCTTTTAATTCCAGCGCGGTTTGCAAAATACAGATATGGGTTTCAACCCCGGCCAGAATAATTTGTTTTTTTCCGCTCTCCTTAATTTTTTTCATTATTTCGGGGTTTTGCGCACAGGAAAATTCAAGTTTTTCGGCGTAAACAGCTTTATCTCCGGCGGCTTGACGGACGTCAATTATTGTTTCACCCAGCCCTTTGGGGTATTGTTCCGTAATGATAAAAGGGACTGACAGCCGTTTGGCTACACTGACCAGTTTTGTGCAGGCGGTTATGACTTCTCTCGGGCTGTCCATTGCCGTTACAAGGCGTTCCTGCACGTCTATTACAATCAGCAGGGAATCGTTTCTTCTCATTAACATGGCGTTTTTCCTCCGGCGGTTCACTTAAGTAGTTGACTATCTCTGTAAAATATAATACTTCAATAAATTAAAGATAACACTATTTACAAGAGAAAACAACCATGAAATTTGCAGATCTCGGATTAAGCGGGAAAACAGTTAAAGCTATCGAAGAACTCGGCATAACAGAGCCGACAACCGTGCAGAATGATGTGATCCCGTCAATTTTGCAGGGAAAAGATGTTTTTACCATTGCGCCGCAGGGATGTGGCAAAACCTGTTCATATGTGTTTCCGCTGCTGGATATTATCAGCAAAGCAAATGAAGATGACTCTCACTGCGGGCCAAATATTCTGATTATTACACCGGATTCAAACCAGTCGGTTGTTGTTTCGGACCAGCTGGCTCTGTTCAACAAATATCATGAAATTAACGAATCCACGCTCAAAGACAGAGATGAACATATTGACACCGAGGCTAATGTGGTGATTGCGTCTCCGGATTTGCTGGTTGATTTGCTGGACAGTCAGAAAATTGATTTGTCGGGGACAAATATTCTGGTGGTCGATGATATTAATCTTATCAAAAAGAAAAAACAGCTTGATAATCTGAAAAGAATTTTGGAAATCCTGCCGGCCGAGAAACAGAATATTGTTTATACAAACCGACGTTCAAGAGAAACTCAGGATATTCTGGACAAGATTTTGAAAGCACCGGAAGAAATCAAGGTCGACAAAGGCAAAGAGCAGGAAGCTCAACAGGCTTCTGCCACTCCTGTTGCTCAGGAAGCGTCGGCCGTTGAAAAGAGCCCGGCTTCTGCGGCTGGAAAACCGGCTACGGTTAACAGAAAGTTTCAGGCTCCTCAGGCCGACAAAGAGGCTCTGGAGATGATCAAAAAATATAATTCATTTAATGGGAAAACGCCTGATTTTCTGACTTATAAGGGCATTGTTGCTTATGATGAAAAATAAAAGGAGCTCCTGCGGGAGCCCTTTTTATGTGATTTCAGTTACGGCACGAAGGTTGCCGTCACGGTTGATTTGGACAACGCGCAGGCGGCGATGCATTTCCTGAATGGTTTTATTGCGGTCGACGGTCGGGTAGGTGTGCAGAATGCGGTCGACAAAAGCTTCATAAGCTGCTTCCGAGCTTTCGGCATGAATGGTCGCCAGGCAGTTATCATGCCCGGACCCCATCAGCTCCCAAATGGCGCCAGCGTTTCCGGTTGATATCTCGCCGCCGATAATGGCATCCGGCGTAAAACGGACCACCAGGTCAATCACTTTGGCATAGTTAAATTCGTTGGTTTGTTCCGTACGAGATAAAACAAGATGTACCCGGTTGGGGTGGGGCACAATCAGCTCCCGCGTATCTTCAATGGTGACAATCCGTTTATGAAGATCCAGAATTTTGAGCAGGTTGTTCAAAAACGTGGTTTTTCCGGTAGAGGTAGCTCCGCTGATTAAAATATGGTCGCCGCGTTTAATGCTGAGCAGCAGGCGCTCATAGGGATCTTTGGGGTCCTTGATGTCTTTCAGCGGATTAATTTTATGCAACCCGTGCCCCTGTGTCAGTCCGTAGTCCTGCAGACCGAAAGCGACGTCATCTGCATGGACACGGATTGTCAGCGCGATGCCCCCGGTCAGGTCGTCTTCATCATACATGACGTTTTTGCCGGCAATGGCCGAAAAACGGTGGTCTCCGGGAATACTGGCATAAACAACCGGTGATCCGGAAATCG
>CALXTH010000005.1 GCA_944391365.1 uncultured Alphaproteobacteria bacterium
GTATCGATATCCGAGTGCAGATAGCGGACTTTGACCCCGTTGTCATGCAGGTATTCGGTCAGGTCTTCGGCCATTTTTTTTGTCAGGGTGGTGACGAGTACCCGCTCTCCTTTGGCTGCGGTTTTGCGGCATTCTTCCATCAGGTCGTCAATCTGGTTTTCAACCGGGCGGACGATACAGACCGGATCGGCCAGGCCGGTCGGGCGGATGACCTGTTCGGCAAAGGTGCCGCCGCTTTGTTCCAGCTCCCAATCACCGGGGGTGGCGGAAACGAAGATGCTCTGGCCGCGCATTTTGTTCCATTCTTCAAATTTCAGCGGGCGGTTGTCAACGCAGGAGGGCAGGCGAAAACCATATTGCGCCAGTGTGCTTTTGCGATTGAAGTCACCGCGGAACATGCCGCCGATTTGCGGGACGGAAATGTGGCTTTCATCAACAAAAAGAATCGCATTTGACGGCAGATATTCAAATAACGTGGGTGGCGGATCACCGGCTTTGCGTCCGGTCAGATAGCGTGAATAGTTTTCAATTCCTTTGCAGTGACCGGTGGTTTCAAGCATTTCAAGATCGAAACGGGTTCGCTGTTCAATCCGCTGGGCTTCAAGGAGTTTGTTGTTTTTGGTGAAATCTTCAACCGTTTCGGCCAGTTCTTTGCGAATGCCGACCATGGCCTGAGACAGTGCCGGACGGGGGGTGACATAGTGGTTGGCCGGGTAAATTGTGATATCATCCAGATCGGCGGTTTTTTTTCCGGTCAGCGAATCGAACTCGGTAATGCTTTCGATTTCATCGCCGAAAAAGGAAAGCCGCCAGCCGCGGTCCTCATAGTGAGCCGGGAAGATGTCAAGTACATCGCCGTTGACCCGGAAGGTGGACCGGACAAAGTTTTGTTGGTTGCGCTCATATTGAAGTTCTGTCAAATGTTTGCAGATTTCTTTGATTTCGATTTCATCGCCGACTTTGAGCGGAATGGTCATGGCGGAATAAGATTCAACGTCTCCCAAGCCGTAAATACAGGAAACGGAAGCGATGATAATCACATCGTTGTGTTCCAGAATGTCCCGGGTTGCGGCATTGCGCATACGATCAATCTGTTCGTTCAGGGCAGAGTCTTTTTCTATATAGGTGTCCGTTTTGGGAACGTAAGCTTCCGGTTGGTAATAGTCGTAATAGGAGACGAAATATTCCACATGGTTTTCGGGGAAAAACTCTTTCATTTCCGAATAAAGCTGAGCGGCCAAAATTTTGTTTGGTGCCATGATCATGGCCGGGCGCTGCATTTGCTCGATAATTTTGGCCATGGTAAATGTTTTGCCCGAACCGGTGACGCCGAGCAGAACCTGACTTTTTTGTCCCCGTTCAAGACCTTCACAAAGTTCTCTGATGGCTTCAGGCTGGTCGCCGGCAGGAGCAAAAGGACTGTTGATTTTGAATCTGTTTTGTTTCATGGTTGTCAAATCTGTCAGCTTCCGGAGGGTGTCTCCGGGCGGCTGCTCTTATTCTTTGATTGTTTCACTCAGGCTGGCATTTTGCAGCGAGCGGGTATAAATTCTGGCAAAATTGCCAAAGGCCGAAATGTCGTTGATGGCCTGGTCAATGTTGCTTAAATCTATTTTATTCTCGTCAAGTGTTCTCGTCAAGACATTGAATGCGCTGTAATACGGTGTTTCTTTGAAAAATGGTTCAAATGTATTGCGCAAGCGGACGATGACGGTTTCGCGGCCGGCTTTCTTCAGAGATGTTGCCCAGTCAAGGACGTATTGTATTTGTTCATTGCTCAGCGGTTTTCCCGGTTCCGGTTTTTCTATCAGGTATTTGACGGTGTCGGCGGCTTCGCCCCATTGACCGTTGTTCCAGAAGATTTCGCTTTTCATCAGGAGGCCGTTTTTGCTGTAATCTTCAGCCAGCAGATCAAGCGCTTCCTGTGATTTGCCTATGCCTGAGAGAGCCTTGGCGCGAATGATGCGGCGGTGGGCAATCAGGGTCGGCGTCAGCTGGTCGCTTTCCGTTTGATCCAAAACCTCAAGCGCCTGAGAGGGATTGTTTTGAAACAGGTTGATTAAGGCTATGCGGGTTCCGATGGCGGCTTTTTCCAACGGTGTGAGGCGGCCGTTTTTCAACTGGCTGTTCAGCAGGTACAGGGCGCGGTCGAGCAAATCAACAGCAACCAGACGATCTGCCAGCTTTTGTACGATTGCATTATAGTGGACGCTCATCGGTGCCAGCCATTCGTAGTCTTTGTAGAGAGCCAGAGATTTGACGGCCGGCAGGTTGTCGTCATAGTTGTTGAGGTAAATGTCTTCAAATATTTTTACCATGCGGCGGTTGATGCCGTCGTGTGCTTTTTCTCCGGCGATGTTTTTCAATTCCTGAAGTGTTTCGAGGGCTTCATAGTAGTTTTTGTTTTCAACATAAAGTTCAGCCAACAGGTTTAATATGTTGATTTTGAAATTTTTTTCTGCCCAGGCAAAACGCAGCATTTCATATTCGGCAATGGCTTTTTCGGGACTGATGGTCCGGGTGCGGCGTTGCAGGTTGACAATGTTGCGGCGGGCCAAAGCCGAATATTTGGCGGAGGTCATCTCGGCCGTGTTGCGGTATTCACGGATGGCGTTCAGCGGATAGCCGAGAATCTCAAGTTTTTTTGCCGTATAGTAGCTGAGCAGGGCGTCTTTGTTGGTGTCGTTTGAGGAGGCGCGGATGGTATCGATATTGTTCTGAATGGCGAGGTCATCCTGTGCTTTGATGGCGGATTTGATGCTGGTCAGAGCAATGCGCCGGCGTATTTCTTCCGGGTAGTCACGAATCTGCGGCAGGTTGGCGATGAGAATCGCATTGTCTTCGGCTTTGGGCTGCATCTCCGCAGAGACAAGGCTACGCCAGAACAACGCTTCGTTTGAGGAGACCAGCTGGCCGAAGGAGAGGTCTTCAATGGCTTCGGGATAACGGCGGCTTAAATAATTGGCGACGCCTCTCAGCATGTGAAACCGTTCATCGGCGGCTTCGGGGGCTTTGGCTTTTTCAAGTCTATTGAGGATGCCCAGTGCGTTGGTGCCCAATCCCTGGCTGATATAATATTCGGCCAAAGCCAGTTCTGTTCTGTTCCGGTTTTCTTTCGCTGCGTTAACGATATCTTCTTTCAGCCGGGCGACGGCTTCGTTGAAGGTCAAGCGGAGTGTTTCCTGAGGCAGAATTGAGAAGAGGAGTTTATCGTTGCTTAATTGCTGGTTGAGGAGGCTTTGGCGTTTGAGGGCCTCAATGTCGTCGGAAATGTTTAAACCGCTTTTGTCCCGGCGGATTGTGATGCCGGTATTGCCACGGTTGATGATTATGTCATCGGCGTTATAGAGGACGGCCAGGCCGGAAATGGTGTTATGGAGGGTGATGTCGGGGTAGTGGTAGGTGTTTTTGAACCCATGGTTGAGTTCACCGGTCGGGATAATGCTCATGACATCGCCGACTTCAGGGTCAAAAATTGAGATGACATTTCCGGCCGAAGGGGTTGGAATGAACATATAGGCGTGGTTGTTGCTGTCGTATTGGGTGAAAACGGGGGTGTCTTTCGTTTCAGCCAGTTTTCTGCCGGTGGAAAGGTCTATAATCCAGAGCAGACCTTCCTGACGGAGGCCGACGTTGACGTCTTTTTCGGGAATCATCCGGATGATGGCGGCTTGTCCATTCGGAATCTGGACAATATCTTTGGCCAATGGTGCCGCGTTCTTTCGGAGCTCTTCAATATCAAAGCTCTGGTTGCGGTCGAAAACAATCCAAAGATATTGGTTGCGGCGGAAAACGGCAATGTTTACCGGCATGTTCCAGGAAAAGCTCAAGCTGCGGATTTGTTGCGGGCGGGGGGCGGCGTCCCGTGCGGCCAGGCGGATGTTTTTATAAACAGTATTGCTGGCGCTGTGGGTGTCTGTTGCGGGAAGCGTCCGGGGTTCGGGAGCCGGGATTTCTTCATCTTCTCCCAAATCAAGGATTATTCGGTTGTTTTGTTCAAAACTTTGCAACAGATTTTGCGGGAAGGAGAGCACATAGCGGTCGGGTGCACTGTGTTTGAAACTGATTTCTCCGGCTTTGGGGTATTTATGCAGCGTAGAGCTTTCCAGCCGGCAGGGGGCGCTAAAAACGAGATCGGTCCGGCCGGCGCTGCGTTTGATTTGGTAGGGGGGAATTTCCGTAAATTCCAGAATAAAACGAGCCGCGTTTTTCAGCTGTTTGAATTTGAGCGAGCCGGTTTGCTGCGGCCGGGCTTCAGTTATGGCCGGCGGCGAAAGTTCTGCCGCTGCGGCCGGATGTTCCGGAGGCAGGAAAAACATGCCCAGCAGAATCAAACCGCAGAAGCTTTTTAACGATATGTGCCCGGATTTTCCTGTCAATTTTTATCCTCTTGACCGGTGATGCTGTTGCCGATTAATGCATCGGTGATGGCTTTGGCTTTGGTGGCGTCCATTTGGGAGAGAATGGCCGAGGAGGCCGAGGGTTTCATTTCCCGGACGAGTGCGGTGCTGACTTCTATGTCCAGCGTATTCAGAATGCGGGCAGCGTCGCGCGGTTTCATGCTGGCGTAGAGTTTGACCAGAGAATTCAGCCGTTCTTTTTCTTTGGCGGAATATTCCTGCATTAATGACCGCAGTTTTTTTTCATAAGCTTGGAGTTGGGCCAGCTTTTTGTTGATTTCTTCTTCGGTGACTTTCAGCTGGACCACTTTTTTGTCGATTTCTTTGCTGCGGAGGTCCAAAGCTTCGCGGCGTTCGGCCAGTTCCTGCAGAATGGCGATTTCCGACTGGGTGAAGGTGGTTCCGGCCGGAGCTGTTGCCGCATTGGTGATGTCGGAGCGCTCCAGAATCTGGCTGAGCTGGCTGGTTTCTTCAGAGGGGTGGTCTTCGGCCATGGCCGGTGCAGCAAAACCGATGTCAGCCCGGGAGGCGTTTTTGAGTCCATCGCAGACGTCATTGATGCGCAGAGACAGAGTCAGAACGGCCATAAAGATAAAGACAGGCAGCAAACGAAATTTGAATTTGGCGGGCATGGCATATCCTTATTTAATGGCGCGCAGGGCTTTTAAGAGTTCAAGTTCGGCCTCGGAACGTCCGGTGTTTGTCTGTTCAGGGGCGGTCTGGGTTTTGTTTTTATCCTGAGGTGCGGTTTTGATGTTGTCCTGCACCTGGCGGCTGTTATGGATGACGTTTTCGAGCCGGTCAGCCAGATTGTCCGCCCGCTCATTGATGAACAGCAGATCATCTTTGAGCAGTTTGGCATTGTCGACGACTTCTTTGAGTTCACCCGAAGTCGACTCGGTTGCTGTTTTTAATTTCGGGATGGAATGTTCGGCTTTGATGGTTGCTTCGTTCAAGGACTGAATCAATTTGGCCAGAGAATTCTGGTTTTGACGCAAAATGCTGAGGTTTTTGTTTAAACGGTACGCGTAGATAATGGTCGGAATCAGTAATCCGATGATTATCAGGTTTATCAGCAGTTCCAAACTACCCATTTTTCTTTTCTGCCTTTCCTTTTATTTTAATGACAACTTTGTCTGATTTGCGTCCCATGGTGCCGGTCAGCAGCGGGACGTCGCCGCAAATCAGGGAGATGTCGGCATTTTTATTCATATCCAGGTCCAGAAATGAGCCTTTTTTCCATTTGGCGATGGTGCCGAGGTCAACAAATAATTCTTTTAAGCAGGCCTGAATTTCGATTTCCGTATCCCAGAGTTCTTCGACCAGGTGGTTTTCCCAGATGGTGTCGCGGCCGTAGCGTTCGCCCATGAACATTTGAAGTAATAGGTCGCGAATCGGTTCAAGCGTGGCATAAGGCAACAGCAGGTCGAGTTTGCCGCCTCGGTCCTCCATGTCTATCCGCAGATGGGCGACGATGACCGCGTTGGACATGCGGGCAATGGCCGCGAAGCGGGGATTGGTTTCCGTGCGCTCATAAGAAAAGTTTATGCTGGTGATGGGGTCAAAGGCGGTGGATAAATCCGAGAGAATCAGTTCTATCATGTCTTTGACCAGATTGAGTTCAATCGTGGTATAAGGGCGTCCTTCAATGCGCATGGCTGCTGTGCCGCGGCGTCCGCCGAGCAGGACATCAACGGTTGAATAGACCAGAGACGAATCGACGGAGATCAGGCCGTAGTTGTCCCATTCTTCAGCCCGGAAAACGGACAGAAGGGTCGGTAAGGTCAACGAATCGATGTATTCGCCGAAACGCATGGATTCAACGCTTTCAAGCGAGACTTCAACGTTGTCCTGAGTGAAGTTGCGGAGCGAGGTGGCCATCATGCGAATCAGACGATCAAAAACGACATCAAGCATTGGCAGGCGCTCGTATGAGACCATGCCCGAGTTCAGAATGGCTTTTACGCCGGAAGCGTTATCTTCCGTGTGCGGGGTGTTGTCCGGAGTCGAAAAACCGAAGAGAGAGTCAATCTCTTCCTGATTCAGGATTTTTGAGGATCCTTCAGCTTCAGGGGCGGCGTTTTTTTCGTCTTTGACCTGAATCATGTCGGTCCAGTCTCCGGCGGCTGCCGTTCCGGTCTGGTCGGGGGCTGCCGGATTTGATGTTTTGTTTTCTTCTGCCACGGTCGTATCCTTAAAACTTTTTAATTGCTGCTCCTGATTTCAAGTGTTTTGATGCTGATGTTATTGATTTTTACGGGTTTGGTTACCAGATTTATCCGGTAGAGGAGATCTTCTTTCAGCCAGTAGAGCCCCTGTGTGGTTTGAATTTCTTCAGGGTAGATTTCTATCAGGTGAGAGGTTACAATATCATTAATGCGGGGAATGAAGGCTTCAAGCACATGGATTTTTTCTTCCTGAAGATTGGGAATCTCAAGGCTGAGTTTGATCCGGGCATATTGTTTGTTCTGGTCATGACTATTGAGCATGACCTCAATTTCGGGGAGGTCATAAAGAATAAGCCGGGCGTCTTTGCTTTCAGCGGTTTCGTCGGCGGTGTCGATGACCTGATAATTTTTCTGGCGGTCTTTGTCTTTGGCCGTGAAAACGGTGTAAAAGCTGACCAGCAGCCCGATGGCAATGACAATCGGCAGGATAATCAGCAGCATTTTTTTGCGTGTTGCCTGCGGCGGTGAGGGCTCAAATTCATCCTCGTCGTCGTCAGTGTCTTTAAAATCAATCATTTTATTCCCCAATCAATGATATCTTTTTGCCTAATCTACAATAAGCTTACGGTTAAGGAAACAAGAAAAGCTGACTTATTAAACAAAAAAAATGGTTTTTAACTTTTAATTATCTTCTTTGTGTTAAAAAAGAGCAATCATTGAAGAGACTTGATATTGTTACAGAAATGTTAAATTTTGCGGTAAAGCTCCGCTTCTTGTGGCTTTTGAGTTTTTTTTGTGGTAGTATAAAGATGTAGGTTTGTTTTTTTGAGGCTGATTGTATGTATATCTGGGTCGTTTTGGCAACATTTATCGTCGCGCTGCACTGCTTTAATTTGTCGGTGCGTTCCGATATGCGTTCAATTTATGTGGAACCTCAGGCCGAATCCGCAATTACGAAGCTTGTTTTGCAGCACCGGGCGGCGCGGGAGTATCTGACTTATGCCATTGCGGATAAGAGCAGCCCTTATCCCGAAGGTGAGATTGACCTGAAAAAACTGGATGATTTTCTGCCGACGGGGTTTGAGTTGCGTTATGAGGTGCGGGACGAGAACGGTGAAGTTGATGAAGATGCTGAAGTCCCGGTGACGCTCCGCAATATTTCAATGGTCTATTGTCTGGATCGGAACAGCGAGAGCAGCGGTCTGGATAAAAAGGCTGTCGACTGCCGCAGTGAAAATGCGTCGAATTTTTTGATTTCTTACGGCTGTGTGCCGCAGCGCTGGAAGCGGATTGATGCGGACAGGCCGTCAAACGATTTATTGAATGCCATCCGAAAAGTGGCCGGGGCGGGAAGCAGTTTCGGCTATACGGTGGATGTGGACTTGGATGGTATGAGCAATGATGAGATTGAGCAGTTCAATCCGCTGAAGACGACAATGAGAATCAGCAATATGGAGGAGAC
>CALXTH010000006.1 GCA_944391365.1 uncultured Alphaproteobacteria bacterium
GAACACTGCGCCGCCACCAGTGAAATGGCAATAATCAACCCTTCCGGGAGATTATGCAGGGCAATACCCAAAACCAGACTGTCGGGATTCATAAAATCCTCAGCGCTGTACGCCACACCGACCGCCAGCCCTTCCGGAATCTTGTGCAGCGTTATGGCAATAATGAACAACCAGGCTGTTTTGAGCGAAAAACCGGGCCCGTGACGTCCCATATTGCTGTGTTCATGCGGCAAAACCGAATTTAATATCCAAACCAGCGCCACTCCCGAAAATACGGCACAAACATACCAAAGAGCCGCCATATTAACATCCGGATCAAACATCAGAATCTGCTTCATTGCCGGAACCAGAAATGAAAAAAACGAAGCCGCCAGCATAACCCCGGCAGCAATATTCAACATAAAATCAATATTTTCCTGAGAATATGTTTTTTTTGAAAAAATCATAAAACCGCCCACGCCGGTCACCAGCCCCGCCACAACAGAAGCCGTTAACCCGTGAACCAGAACATCACTAAACATTGTGCAGATCCCTTTCCTTAACTTTTCGCATAATCCGTTCATAATAAGGCATAATATGCCGTTCGGTACAACAATCTTTTATCTGACAGACATCAATCCAGCAAACCGCTGAATTTTCATCAGGTTTTGGATGCAGCGCCTCGGTTTCGTCAGCCTCAAACAGATAAACAGCATTAAAATGAAGATGGCTGGGAACAAAACGCCCGTGCTTCAAATGAGCAAAAACCGGCAAAACATTCAGATCAATCGGCAGTTCCTCCAATAAATAAAACGTTTTCAGCCCGGTCTCTTCCTCGACCTCCCGTCGAGCCACGGCGGCTAGATTCTCCTCTCCGTCGGCATGCCCGCCCGGCCAGGTCCATGAATGAAACAGATTATGATAAATCATTAAAACTTTGTCTCTTTTCCGATTCAAAACCCATGCCGAAGCGCTCAAATGCCCGGGAAGCATTTCGCGCAGCAAAGCCTTATCGCCGCAAATCGTCAAAAACTGCAAAAAAGAACTCCTTTCAGCCGCCTCGAACTCATCTTCGGCACGGACTTTTTCAAGCTGTTTCTGAAGCAGCATCTTATCCTCCGTTATAGATTACTTCCGGCCGGACGGATAAAGCACATTTTTCACCCGTAGACACCGCCCTGACCATATTGCCGTCTTTCATATATTCATATAAAAAACCGCCGATAAAAGCATTAGCCGCATTGGCAACACAAAGCTTGTTTTCCGAAAAAAATACCGGAAACTGAAACGACTTTCCGCGCCGCCACACTTCAATACCCTTCTCCCCTTTCATCAACACGGCGAGTTTGACTTTTTGCAAGCTGTTTCGCCCCAGTGAAGCAAACTCCCTCTCCGTACCGAACAAAACAGAAATAAACGGCAGCAGAGAATAAATCACCGGCTTATATGTTCCGACAATCTGCGGACATGAAAGCATCAATGCCACTTTCATCCCCATGGCATACGCAGCCTTAACTGCCTTCGACACAACCATAAAACGGGATTCAAGCCAGTATCCTTCAATCAGCAACCAGTCTGAAAGAGGCATTTGCCGCCAGGCAACAACAGCTTCCTTCAATCTTTTGGATGCCCGGTGGTGAGCACAAAAGATTTTTTCATTATTATCTCTCAACCAGATAATACAGCAGCCCGTTCGTTCATCCTCGGCAACTTTCAAACAAGGAGTAATGCCTGATTTTTTCAACTCCGCCTCAAAATATGCCCCCAATGTATCTTGCCCGACACGCCCGGAAAAATCGGCCTCTCCGCCAAGTTTTGAGAAGACTCTGAGAACATTAGCCGCATTTCCGCCAATAAACGAACGAACATCCGATTTGTCCAGCCAAAGTTCCATTTGGGCAATATCTTCCAGAGAAACCTTAAAACTCCCGCCGGTATTTTTCATTATCTCCGAAAAAAAAGGCTGTCCGTCTCTGACCGGGGCAAGAAAATCGACCACTGCACTTCCGAGACAGAATAAACGCAGCACCATCCAAACTACCCCAGCTTCTCTTTCAGCAGCTGATTAACAATACCCGGATTGGCTTTTCCCTTGCTGGCTTTCATCACCTGCCCGACAAACCAGCCGAACAACCCCTGTTTTCCGCCCTTATAAGCGGCAACATTTTCCGGAGCGGCGGCCAGCACCTCGTCAATAACCGCTTCAATGGCTGAGGTATCCGTAACTTGTTTTAAGCCCTTTTCCTCAACAATTTTTTCCGGATTTTCGCCGGTCTCAGCCATAATGGCAAACACCTCTTTGGCTGTCTTGCCGTTAATCACGTTCTGCGACACCAGCTCAACCAACCGGCCGAGATTTTCCGCCGAGACCGGAGACTCTTTCAACTCCAGCTTTTTCTCGTTTAACATCCCGAAAAAATCACCCATAAACCAGTTGGCCACCTTTTTGGCATCATGCCCGGCCGCTGCTTTTTCAAAGAAATCAGCCGTTTCTTTGTTTTCACAGATAACGACGGCATCATAAGGCGTCAGTCCCAGTTGAGAAACAAAACGCTCTTTCTTTTCATCCGGCAGTTCCGGCAGTTCGCTTCTGACCTGATTAATGTAATCATCCGTCAGAACAAGCGGTGCCAGATCAGGTTCCGGAAAATACCGGTAATCATGAGCAAATTCTTTTTTGCGCATAACCTTTGTCTGCCCGGTCAACGGATCAAAATGCCTTGTCTCCTGCGCAACGGTGCCACCGCTTTCATAAATGTCGACATGCCGTCTGGCCTCGTTTTCAATTGCCTGCATCACGAATTTGATGCTGTTGACATTTTTCATTTCACAACGGGTCCTCAGTTCATCTGAGCCATACGGCCGCACCGACACGTTAACGTCGCAGCGCATGGAGCCCTCATCCATATTGCCGTCACAGGTTCCCAGATAACGCAAAATAGAACGCAGCTTCTTCAGAAAAGCCCCGGCTTCTTCCGGCGCCCGGAAATCAGGTTTCGTCACAATCTCCATCAGCCCGACCCCTGCCCGGTTCAAGTCAATAAAACTTTTTTTTGGATCAATATCGTGAATAGACTTACCGGCATCCTGCTCAATATGCATCCGTTCAATACCGATGGATTTTGTCTGCCCGCCGGCCAAATCAATCAAAACTTCTCCCTCTCCGACAATCGGATAAGCAAATTGCGTAATTTGATACCCTTGGGGCAAATCGGCGTAAAAATAATTTTTACGGGAAAAATTTGAATATTTGTTGATTTTGGCCCGCAAACCGATACCCGTTTTGACCGCCTGATGAACGCACTCCCGGTTAAGCGTCGGCAACATACCGGGCATCCCGGCATCGACAAAAGACACATGCTCGTTGACTTCAGCGCCGAATGCCGTCGACGCCCCGCTGTAAATTTTTGACTTTGAAATAATCTGACAGTGGATTTCCAACCCGCAGACAATCTCCCATTTCCCTTTCGGCGTTTCAATCACATACTCAGCCATTGTCGTCTACTTTCTCTCAAAATTAATCTCTTTTTCCAAAGCATAAGCCGTCTTCAAAACCGTCTCTTCGTCAAAAGCCCGGCCGATAAGCTGCAACCCCAGCGGCAGCCCCCGGGATGATAACCCGGCCGGCAGACTGAGCGCCGGTAGCCCGGCCAGATTGACCGACACCGTAAACACATCATTCAACCACATATTAATCGGATTTTCCGACATCGATTTATCCCCAAGCGGAAAAGCATCAGTCGGTGCCGTGGGTGTCAAAATAACATCACATTTCTTAAATGCCTCAATAAAATCATTACGGATTAAACGCCGGACCTTTTGCGCCTTCAGATAATAGGCATCATAATACCCGGCCGACAAAACATAAGTCCCGATCATAATCCGGCGCCGAACTTCCGGGCCAAAACCTTCCGTCCGTGTATTGATATACAGCTCATCCAAAGAATTCCCGGGAACTCTCAGTCCGTATCTGATTCCGTCATACCGGGCCAGATTGGATGAGGCCTCCGCCGGCGCAATAATATAATAAACCGCCAGAGCATATTTTGTATGCGGCAACGAAATCGGCACAATCTCTGCCCCGCTTGCCCGCAACATCTCAATCCCTTTGTCCCAGCAGGAGACAGCTTCCGGATTTAACCCTTCAGGACGATATTCGGCAGGAACACCGATTTTCAACCCTTTAACACTCTGTTCCAAAACTGCCGTAAAATCCGGAACCGCCCTCTTTGATGAAGTGGAATCTTTGGGATCATATCCGGCCATTGCGTTTAACAACAACGCACAATCTGAAACATCTTTGGCAATAGGTCCAGCCTGATCCAAAGAAGAAGCAAAAGCAACAATCCCATAGCGAGAACACCGGCCATAAGTCGGCTTAAGTCCTGTCACCCCGCAAAACGCCGCCGGTTGCCGGATAGACCCGCCTGTGTCTGTTCCTGTTGCCGCCGCGCACATCTCCGCTGCCACGGCCGCAGCTGAGCCGCCGCTTGAACCGCCGGGCACCAAATCGGCATTGCTGCCCTGCGCTTTCCATGGATTGATAGCCGGCCCGTAATAGCTGGTCTCGTTGCTGCCGCCCATGGCAAATTCATCCATATTTAATTTACCGAGAAAAACCGCTCCGGCCTCCAAAAGCTTTTCAGTAACAGTCGATTCGTAAGGAGGCACAAAACCGTCCAGAATATGAGAACAGGCCGTTGTCTTAATTCCTTTTGTGCAGAACAAGTCCTTAATTCCCAGGGGAATCCCTTCCAAAGCGCCGGCCTCTCCCCGGGCATATTTTTCATCGGCAGCCCGGGCCTGAGCCAAAGCCTTTTCGGGAACTTCTTCAACAAAGGCATTGAGCCGGCGATTTTCCTCCATTTTTTTTAGATAAGCCCGGGTCAGCTCCTCAGCCGAAAATGCTTTTTTATCCAAACCTTTCTTGGCTTCTCCAACAGTCAGTCTTGTCAAATCAGACATTTTTTCCTCCCCGCCTTATTCTACAACCTTTGGCACAACAAAATAACCATACGCGGCATCCGGCGCATTTTGCAAAACTTCATCCCGCTGGTTGCCCTCACACACCACATCTTCCCTCAGGCTGAGCGCCTCATCGTTAACTGATTCCAAAGGCTCGACATTATCCGTGTCAACATCATTCAGCTGTTCAATCCAATCCAGAATATGATTAAACTCTTTTTCAGTCTCTTCAATTTTGCTGTTCTCAATTCTTAGGCGGGAAAGAAAAGCAATCTTTCTTACCGTTTCCGTATCTATAGCCATGTCAAACCTTCTTTCTCAATAATTAATGTCAAACGGCGGCAAAACCGTCTCATATTTCAGTCTCTGCATTGCCCCGAGCCCTTCCGTTTCCAACCCGAAGCTTTTCAAAACTTTCCCGGCCGAAATTCCGACCCCGCCGTTCAGCAGTTTTTCAACCTGTTCCGGCCAGGACAACGGTTTGGGATAATAAACAACGTTGAACACCTCATCAGCCGGACCGGCTTTATTCTTAGCATACTCAATGGCTTTGTCAAGTCCGCCAAGCTCATCGGCCAAGCCGTTTTCAACAGCCTGCCGTCCTGTCCAAACCCGGCCTCTGGCCAACAAATCCATCTGCTTTGGCGCAATATTTCTGGCGGCACTGACTTTGGCCGTAAAATCCTGATAAATCCGGTCCAAAGACTGGTTAAAAATTTTGACCTCTGCCGGACTAAACTTGTGATTGGCACTGGCAATGGCCGCGTTTTTACCAAAATTTATGCCTTCCCAGTTAATTCCGAGTTTTTGCCACAATCCCTCCAAAACAAACTTTCCGCCCAAAACACCGATGGAACCGGTAATCGTTGACGGTTCGGCAAAAAGATAGTCTCCGGAAAGAGCCATAAAATATCCGCCAGACGCCGCATAATTTCCCATAGAAACGATAACCGGAATTCCGAGTTTTTTCTTCAGATATTCAACATCATGACAAATTTTGCTGGAGGCCGTATAGCCGCCGCCCGGAGAATCAATCCGCAAAACCAGAGCTTTGATTTCCTTATCCGCAGCAACATCATTCAGCATATCACCCACAGTATCCGAGCCGGTACTGATTTCTCCGTTAAACGGATTGTCATTGCTCTCACCCGAGACAATAACCCCGTCCAAAGTCAAAACAGCCACTTTCCCGACCGGACGGGATTTTTCCGGCTGCCCGGCATATTCATCAATCCAAACCGTTTCAATCGCCTCATTTTTTGTAATCCGGTCAAAAAACTCGGGATAAAAAGAAACTTCGTCAACCAGCCTCAGCCCGACAGCATCTTCGGCAAACAACGGAGCCCGGTCAATAAGTTCCCTAACCTCCGCCTCTGACACCCCCCTGCCCTGTGCAATACCGGCAACAAGTTCATTAAAAATATCTTTTCCCAGCTTATTCAGCTCCGCCTTAAAAGGAGTCGAAAACTTATTATCAAGCAGCGAAGCCGCCGCTGTCTTATATTCATAGCGGGAATAAAGCTCCGGTTTAATCCCTATTTTATCCAGAACATTT
>CALXTH010000007.1 GCA_944391365.1 uncultured Alphaproteobacteria bacterium
ATGGTGCCGGTTAGTGGACTCGAACCACCGACCCACGCATTACGAATGCGTTGCTCTACCAACTGAGCTAAACCGGCTTTTGCGATTCTGCGCTTATTTATACCCAAGCTGATTGACAATGTCAATAAAATGCTGACCTCTTTCCATAAAGTTTTTATAAAAGCCGAAGCTTGGCGACGTCGGTGAAAATAAAATTGTGCCTTTTCCGTAGGTTAGCATTTTCTGGTAGGCGGCATTAACAGCCTCGGGCAGGGATTGAGCTTCAAGCAGAATGAAGTCCGGGCGATGAACGCGGTTGCGAATCGCTTTGGCTATTTCGGGACCGCATTGAAAAAGTGTTACGGCCATTTTTACTTTCGGGTTTTTTTCGATATATTCGGCGTATTCCCGATAGTCTTGTGTGTTTTCTTCACCGCCGGAAATAACAGCCAGATTGTCGTCAAAGCTCTGCATGGCACCGATGGCGGCTTCAGGGGCGGTGGAAATGCTGTCATTGATGAAGGTGACGTTGTTTATGACAGCTACTTTCTGGAGGCGGTGAGCCAGCGGTTCAAAGCTTTGCAGGTATTCGGCTGCACGGGAAATATCCAGCCCGAGAAAGTGCAGAATCGAGAAAATGCCGGCAAAGTTGTCCAGGTTATGGTCGCCACAGACTTTTAATTGGGCAATATCCAGAATTTCTTTGTCTTGCCAGAAGAGTTTCCGGCCTTTCCGGTGGAAACCTTCCGGAATGTTGTCGTATTCAATATGTTTTCCGGGGTATTCGGCCGCGTATCCGGTTAATTCTTTGTTCCGGGCATTGATGAAACATATATCTCCCGGCTGCTGGCGGGCAATCAGGTGCAGTTTGTCACGGCAGTAGTTTTCGTGATTCAGGTGCCAGGCACTGTGGACAAAGAACAAATTGGTGAACATGGCAATTTGCGGTGAGGCAGTCAGGTCGGCGGCCTGATAACTTGAAATTTCGGCAACGATATAATCATAATTTCCGTCGACGAGTTCAATCAGCGGTTTGCCGATATTTCCTCCGAGAGCCACATTCAGTCCGAATTTCTGCAAAATATGGTGCAGAGCGCCGGCGCTGGTGCTTTTGCCTTTGGAGCCGCTGATGGCAATGATTTTGCACTGCGGGCGGGAGGTTCGGACTTCGTTCATAAAAATATCTGTCGATGAGGTTATCTGAATACCTTTGCTGCGGGCGTCGGCGATTTCTTTTTTATAGAGGCTGACACCGGGGGATTTGATGATGACATCGGTTTTGTCAAGCAGGGCGGCAAAATCATTGCCGGTGTATGTTTGATATCCGGAAAATTCTGTTGGAAGACTGACCGGTTGGTCGCCATAGATGATGATGTTTTGAGCCATGTCGTGTTTTTCAAGGAAACGGAGAACCGAGGTTCCTTCGGTTCCGAGCCCCCATAACATGATTCTTTTATTTTTCAAATCTTTAATCAGCATGTTTAATTTTTTTCGGCTCCTTTTTTTGTTTTTTTTCTGGCTGCGTAGAACTGGCTTTCGGTCTCTTCGGAGACAACACTTCCCTGGTGGATGACCATTTGAGCAAACGGGATTTCAATTCCTTCTTCTTTGAAACGGCGGTTTATTTCATAACGGATGTCGCTCGGGGTGGTCCAGCCGTTCCAGATGTCGCTGACGTAAACACGCAGCTCGAAGTCAAGGCTGCTGCTGCCAAAATCCTGAAACAGGACATAAGGTTCCGGTTTTTTCAGGACTTTTTTATGTGCGTAGGCACATTCCAGCAAAATATTTTTGACCTTTTCGACATCAGTCCCATAGGCGACGCCGACTTTGATGCCGTAGCGGGCCCAGTTGTTGCCATGTGTCAGGTTGGTGAGGGAGTTGGACAGCAGAGTGGCATTGGGGACGATAACGCTTGCCCGGTTGAAGGTTTCGACTTCGGTGGTGCGGATATTGATTTGTTTGATTTTTCCTTCTTCTCCGGCGATCTTGACCCAGTCTCCGACTTTTACGGGACGCTCAAACAGCAGGATTATTCCGGAAACAAAGTTGTTGACAATGTCTTGCAGGCCCAAGCCGATACCGACGGACAAGGCACCGGCAATCAATGCCAGGTTGTTAAGGTTGCCGCCCATGACCAGAATGGCCAGCAGCGCGGCAATAATGACTCCGACAAAGCTTATTCCCGAGGCCATTGAATGTTTGATGCCTTCATCAATTTCCATCTTATCAAGGACATTGGCCACAAAACGGCGGCGGAGTGCTTTGACGACGCCAAGAGTGACAAAGAAAACCAAAATTCCCAGAATGATGGAAATGATGGAAATTTCAACACCGCCAACGTTGAAGCCAAACAGAATCTTTTTGCAGCTTTGAAGCAGGAGATCAGTTGAAACGCCCCATATGCTGAGCAATATCAGAATGGTGATGACGATGAACAACGGGTCGGCGACAAGCATCAGCCAGAAGTCTACTTTGCTGATCAGGCGGCGGCGGAGTTTGAATGTTTTTCCCCAGAAGCGCAGAAACAATATGCGATGAAGAGCTTCGGTCACGGCTTTGCGCAGCATAATGAAGAAACCGATAATTATGCAGCTGCCGATGAAGCGGTTGAAGATAAATGCCGATAATTGAGCGTAGCCGAACAGGGATAATGAGAAAACACCCGTTGAAAACAAAGCTGTCAGAAATGTTATTTTGACATTGATACTTACGGGTTCGTCTTCGGAAATGTCCGGATTTTCGTCTTCATCATCGACGGCTTTGATGTCATCCCAGAGGCAGGCTTTGATAATCATGATAAGACTCAGTCCTTTGACCAGGTTGGAGATTGTCATGATGTAACAGATCAGGTCCGTTTCATAGCCGGCTTTTCTGGCGACGTGTTCCATGAATGCGCAAAAGCCGATGACGGTGATGAAAAAGTAGAAAACAGAAATCAGTTTTTTGGCTTTTTCGGTGGAAATCGGTACCAGACGCCATTTTTCGTTATAAGGTGCCAGAGTGACTCTGGCCAGGGCTCTGATGATGATGACGTACAGGGAATAATACAGAAAAGAGTTCAGGACAATTCCGAAGAAGCCATAGGTCAGGAGTTTGGTGCTGTAAATCCAGATCAGTGCCGCAAAAATGAGACTGGCGGGGATAATGCCGTAAGCCAAAGCAACGAAGAAAGCGGCAATGACCTTGCGGCTGTAGCGGAGGCGTTCGTCTCCGTTGTGTCTGTAGCCGAAATTGCGCATGATGAACAGGCGCAGGTAAATGCCAACCAAAAGGGCGAGCAGGACAATCAGTCCGACCGGCAGAATGTTTGATTTTACGGAGTCTTTAGCTTCAGTGTTAAGGTTTTTGTACCATTCCAGCGGGGATTTGATCATGTCAAAAGACATGGTAATCAGGAGTTTGTTTGCCTGAAACAGGTTTTGCGGGTAAAGCAGCGGCGGCTGACGTTCCAGCAGGACATCCAGCAAAACGGAGTTGCGGTAGTTGATAATTCGCGAATCGAGTTCATCAATTTTGGTCAGGAGAATGTCGGCTTCAGATATCCGGGCACGCAGAACGGAGGCTTCTTTGTTGAACTGGGTTCGTTTTTGGGCAATGGTGGGCAGTTCTTTGGTGCCATTCTCAGGAACGGGACCAAGTGCTTCAATTCGTTTTTCAACAAACTGAAGGTTTTGCTCTACCTGTTTTTTGTCTTCGTTGATGGCGGACGAGGTTGAACTTAATGTGCTGATGTATTCAGAGACGGTTGCGGATGAAGGTGTGTCATTTTTCAGAGATTTTTCGATTGCCGCCAACTGTTTGGTTATCTGGTTGTAGTCAGTTTCGGTTGCGGTATTTTGCGGTGTCCCGGTTTCTGTTGCACGGGCCGTACAATTTTCTCCGGTTATTATTATGGCCAGCAGCAACCATAGTCCTGCCAGTATTTTGTTCATGACACCATCCTTTCCGGGTTTTTAGTGGCTGTGAGATTTTTTCAGCAGAAGTTTCATGACGGCAAAAGCGTTTTTGGCAATGCCGACCCGCAGATTGTCGGCAACGCACCAGAAGCTTATGCCGTTGTCAACCGAGATATCCTGACGCAGGCGGCTGACGTAAATGCTGTCTTCTCCCTGAACATCAGCCAGAGAGACGTATCCGCCGTCAACATTTTTATCAAAGACAACGACGCCGTCGGTTTGTTTTATCAGGCGGCGGGCGTCATCGACGTCAATTTCTTCCATACATTCAACGTTGATGTATTGGGCCGAGCCGATGAATGCCGGAACAACGGCAAAATTTCCGTGAACTTTGATGTCTCCGCCCAGGATTTTTTTTGTTTCGGCATTGAGCGCCCATTCGTAGCTTGTTTCGTCGCCAATAAATTCTCCGGCCTGAGGAATCAGGTTGAAGGCAATTTGTTTGTTGAAGAATTTCTGATCATCAACGAGGCTTTCGTTCATGAAAATTTTCCGGGTCTGGTTGAACAGTTCGTCCATGGCTTCTTTGCCGTAGACAGAGGTTGAGACATAGCAGCTGGCAATCAGACGTTTGATTTTGTATTTGTCATGGATGGCTTTCAGCGGAATCAACATCTGGGTTACCGCGGGCGAGGGAATCGAGACGATGCCGTTTCGGGCTGCCGCGGCGGCTTCATCATTTACGCCGGCGATGATCATCGGGATTTCAGAATCCGCAAACGAGGCTCCGCTGGCATCGACGACTTTCGCTCCTGCTGCGGCTGCTTTGTGAACATAGCGTTTGCCGATTTCGGCCGTGGTGACAAAAACGGCAATATCTGTCCGGGAGAAGTCAAAGGTTTCGAGATTGTGAACATCAAGTTCATCATCTTCGCCGTATGACACCTGTGTTCCGAGCGGGGTGTTGACATCAATAGCGAAAACGTTTTCAGCTTTGATTCCGTCTTCTTCCAGAAAATTCAAAATTTCATGCCCGGCGCTTTCGTGTACACCGACAACAGCATATTTGACCATAATGACTCTATCCTTTACTTAAATTTAAACATGGCGTTACCGTATCACAAAATCCCTAAAAAAGAAATAATAAAATCGCAATGGCGGTGTCAGATTTTTTTCAGGAGTTCTTCGGCGATATCTAACCGGTAAAACTCTTTGATGTTCGGGTTTACCGGATAATATTGCGAGGCTTCGACCGCAAAGATGTTGGCCTGCTGGCTGAGGAAGTCTTTGCCGAGGGAGATGCGTTCGGCATTGTGGTGCAGGTAGTCGTGGTATTCGACAGCTTCTTTGATGTTGTTTTTTATCAGGCCGTTGCGGCGGGCAAAGATTTTGGTGTAGGCAAAGATGGCGTAAATCATTGCCGCGATTAAGCATGCGGCGGTCAGCCGGATGTAGACGCTGAGCAGCATAATGCAGAACAGGCCGATGAGTGTGCAGAGCAGTCTGGTTGTCCAGCGCAGACAGCGATTGTCGATTTTGCGGCTGCTTAAACCGATGCAGCAGGCTATGCCGGCGGACATGGCCAGCATCAGGCTGAAGTCATGGATGAAGTTATAGCTGAGCAGGGCAATGAATGCTTCTGAGAGAATTAACATGCCGGTACTGAATAAAATGTAGCCGATGTTGACTTTGAGCGTGAACAGGCGGAAGTTGCTCCGGGTGTCTTTGCGAATCAGTTTATAGGAGCGTTCCAGGAGTAATTTGTTGGCGGGTATGACATCAAACCGGCTGTTTTGTCCGAAAAGGGTGTTCAGTGCTTTTTTTTCGCGGCGGCTGAGGGCGGTTGTGTTGTCTGTTTTTTTTATGAGGGAAAGTGTGTCACCATTCCGGGCAAAGTCAATAATGCGTTTTTTGAACAGTTCCAGCAGGAAGGAGACAAATGATATTTTGTCGAAGATGTTTTTGGCCATCCAGCGCAGCATCGGGGCTGTCCGGCGAAGGGTGTGGCGCCGCCGGTTGTTGTTTTGCAGCTGGCGCCAGGAGATATAATATCCGCTGAGAATTGCGGCCAGTCCGATGAGGCTGACGATGATGTCACCGTAATCATTCAGAAACCATGAGAATTCCTGTCCGAGGTCAACCGGGATGAAGTCTGCTTTGGGCATGGAAATCAGGATATGAAGCCCTTCGCCGATAAACAGCGGTGTGGTGCTGACGAAGCCGAAGGCATTGTTGTCGGCGGCAATGACTGCGGCCTGTGTTTTCAGACTGCCACGGGTTCCGGTCAGGGCAATTTGTCCCAGTGGTTTGCTTTGGCCGGGCAGGGTGACAAGGGCTCCGACACGGGCGACCACGAGGTTCCAGTTGCTGCCGGTGACATCCCAGTAAAATTCGTTGAAGTCATTGTATTCCCAGATATGGCGGTTGATGACATATTTGAATTTGTAGGTATAGACGCCGGGTGAGAGATGGTATACGGCGGCAGGGACGATGAATGTCCGGTTGGCACGGCTTTGGAGTTTATAGGGAATCGGTGTATCGTTGATGGTGACTGATTCCAGATTGATGTCTATCGGGTGGCGGGTGCCGTCGCGGGAGACGGAGTAGTGTGGCAGGGAGCGGGTCAGGCCGTATTTGAGCTTTTGATTGTTGGCCAGAACGACAATGGTTTCTTCAATGCTGATTTGACCGGTGGGCAAAATCTCGATGTCTGAAAACATAAAAGGAATATGTTCCTGTGCCGGAACGAGCGTTTTGGTGTTTTTGGGCGGCAGAAAGACATTGACAACCGGAAAGCCGGGGGATTGTTGTTGCCATTGCTGTTTCTGGAGGTTGTTCTGTCGGGCGAGGTTTTGGCGGTTCTGGATGGTATCGGCGTTGGCGGCGGATTCCTGTGCGGTTATGCGGGCAAGTGCTTCATCATAAATACGTTCAAAAGTCGATCGTTTTTCGGTCTCCATATTATTGATGTATTCGGCGCTGTGCTGGACATTCATGGAGCTCAGGTGGTTGGGGTCTTCTTCATCAAAGGAATCGACAATAACGTTTTTGCTTTTCAAACGGCTGCGGATGAAGTCTGTGACGGCATTTTGATCCGAGCCGTCGGGAATGCGTTCATCGGTCAACTGAAGCGGCGGGGTGTCCTGCTGGCGCAGCCGGAGCTCTTCGGTGTTGTTAACTTCGGTGACGCCGGCTTGGGTCGTCCGGATTAGTACTGCGGAGATGAAACATATTGTAAGAAAAAGTTTTTTCATAAAAAGCGCCCCCTGTTAACAAATAAAATATATTTGTTATGCTAGCTTATATTTATTAAAAGATGTTAAAGGAGAAAATGATGTCTGATAAAAAGTTTGCGGCCGTGGTTTTGGCTGCGGGCAAGGGAACGCGGATGAAGTCTGATTTGCCGAAGGCGATGATGCCGGTGTGCGGCAAGCCGATGGTGAAACATATTCTGGAAACGCTTGATCAGATGAAGGCTGACCGGATTGTGGTGGTGACGGCACCGGACGGGCAGATGGTGCGAGATGCGGTTGCGCCGCATTTTTCCTGCATTCAGGACAAACAGCTCGGAACCGGGCATGCCGTGGCCTGTGCCAAAGACGCTTTGAAAGGTTTTGACGGCAAGGTGCTGGTTGTCTATTGTGATCATCCGATTATTACCGCACAGACTTTTGAGCGGGCTTTGAACAAGCTGGATGAAGGGTTTTCGGTTGTGGTTCTGGGGTTTACGCCGGAGGATGCCGCTCGTTACGGTCGTTTGAAAATGATTGGCGATGAGCTTGAAAAAATTGTTGAATATAAAGATGCCTCAGAGGAGGAGCGGGCCATCAGGTTGTGCAATTCCGGGGTGATGGCTTTTGATGGAAAGGTTTTGTTTGAGTTGTTGGAAAAAATTCAGAATAAAAATGCTTCCGGAGAATATTATCTGACCGATACGGTTGAGATTGCCCGCCGCGAAGGTTTGAAGTGCAGCGTGGTTGAGACTTCAGCCGAAGAAGTGGCCGGCGCCAATACGCAGGAAGAGCTTGCCCGACTGGAAGTTTATCTGAAAAAACGGCAGGCGGCATAAATGGCTTTTTTGAAAAATCATTGGTTCGGGTTTCTTTTGTCGCTGGTTGTCGGCGGGTATTTTGTTGTATTTTTGTTGGTGTTGTTTGCGCCAAAGCAGGATATCAGACAGCGCGGCTTTGTTAAATGTTCGGCGGCGTTGTCTGAAAATATGCCGCAGTGCGGGGGAGGCAAATGGTGTTTGCTGACGGAGGTGTTGCGCAACGGCTGGTGTGATGTTAAGGTTGTGGGCGAAGGTGTGGCGCTGTGGGCGGCCGGAAAACAGGCGACCCCCTGGGCGAATTATTTTTTTGAACCACTGGAGGCTGAACCGCAAATGTCCGCAGAGGCGCTGGATTATTATCAGAAGAATCGTGAAAACCTGAAAAAATCAATGGAAAGAATCAAACAGCTTAATCAGGAATTGGAAGAAAAGGCAGTCAAACATGAAGAAAACTGAACTTCCCGCATGGGATTTGAGAGATTTGTATGATGGTATTAATGACCCGCAGGTTGAAAAAGATCTCGCGCAGTATGCTGGGCTTACGGCCGAGTTGGCCAAAAAGTACAAGGGAAAGCTTTCCGGACTGGCTCCGGCAGCGTTTGCGGCGGCTGTCCGGGACTATGAGCAGGCCGGGATTATTGCTTCAAAACTCGGGATTTTTGCCTATTTGAATATGGTGACGCAGATGAATAATCAGGTGGCCGTGGCTTTTTATCAGAATATTAATGAGAAAATGACCGAGTATGGTAAGGCGGCTATCTTTTTTACGCTGGAAATCAATGCGTTGCCGGAGGAAAAATTCAGCGCGTTTTTGGATGACAAGGCCGTGGCTTATTACAAACCCTGGCTGGAAAAGGTGCGTCTTTTCAAGCCGTATGAGTTGGCCGAGGATATGGAGGCGCTGTTGGCCGACAAGGCTTTGACGTCTTCCGGCGCATGGGTGCGTTTGTATGACGAGACATCTTCCAAGCTGAAATATATTGTTGACGGAAAAGCTTATAATGATGCCGAAATCAGCAAGCTTTTGCAGGATAAAGATCCGTCGGTGAGGGAAAAAGCCGGCAAGGAGATGAACCGGGTTCAGAAAGAAAACGGCGAGTTGTTTACGTTTATTTATAATATGATTGTCAAGGACAAGGCAATCAGTGACGAGAAACGCGGGTTTAAGTCGCCGATTGCCTCACGCAATTTGGACAATATGGTTGAAGACGAGGTGGTCGAGGCTTTGTCTCAGGCCGTACAGGCAAAGTATCAGTCCATTGCCGGGCGGTTTTATAAACTGAAAGCCAAATGGCTGGGCAAAGAAAAAATTCAGTATTGGGATCGTAATGCGCCGCTGCCTTTCAGTGATGATAAGAAATATGGCTGGGAAGAAAGTGTCAAGTTGGTGCTTGGGGCTTATAACGAGTTTTCTCCCAAACTACGCCGGGTGGCCGAAGACTTTTTTTCACACGACTGGATTGATGTGCCGCCGAGAGAGGGAAAACGCAGCGGTGCTTTTGCCATGCCGATGCCGTCACCGTATCATCCGTATTTGATGCTCAATTTTGTCGGCAAGCAGAATGATGTGCTGACTTTGGCGCATGAGCTGGGGCACGGGTGCCATATGCGGCTGAGTATTCGGCAAGGTGATTTGAATGATGATACGCCTTTGACTTTGGCGGAGGTGGCTTCGGTTTTTGCCGAGATGCTGACTTTCCAGTCGTTGCTTAAGAATCTTGATGATGACAGGGCTAAATTGTGTCTGATTGCGGCCAAGGTTAATGATATGATTAACACGTCGCTTCGGCAGATTGCTTTTCATGTTTTTGAGACAAAGGTTCATGCCGAGCGCAAAAGCGGCGAACTGTCGCAAGAACGGATTTGTGAAATCTGGCTGGAGGTTATGCGCGAAAGTCTTGGTGAATATGTGATTGTGGATGAGGACAGCAAGTATATCTGGCCGATTGTCAGTCACTTTTTTCATTCGCCGTTTTATGTTTATGCTTATTCTTCTGCCGATTGTCTGGTTAATTCTTTGTATCAGGTTTATCGTGAGGGAACGATTGCCGATTTTGCGGACAAATATCTGGAGATGTTGTCCCAGACAGGGGTGAAGCGTTATGATGCCTTGTTGAAGCCATTCGGTCTGGATGCGCATGAGGCTTCTTTCTGGAACAAGGGGCTGGGGCTGATTGAAGAATATATTGATCAGTTGGAAGCGCTGGATAAAAAACTTGGGTGAAGAATCGGTGTAAGTTAACCAAGGCTCTCAATTGAGAGCCTTGGTTATGTAAAGTCTAAAAATAAAGTATTGATCTGGCATAATTTTCATGAGGCCAGGTGTTGTTGTCTAAGTTTCCGTTAGTCATGTGTACGATGTTGGCATCGTCGTCGTCGTAAGCAGATGACCAATAATATCCATCTGAAAATTTTGTTCCTCCATTAGCTACAAATAAAGGTTCCAGAGCGGATTTATGTTCATATATGGTTAATAATTCGGTGTCTGTCGGTAGCTTTCCTTTTCCGCAAAATGTTTTGGGACTTTCAGAGAAAGCTTTATTCCAATTCATATATCCCATGTCTTCTATTGCTACAAAAAATAACATTCCTGATGCCCGTACTCCGACAACCTGACCATTGCAATAGTATTTGTTGCCATAGACGCCTTCTTCTATAGGCGCTTTTTGTTGACAACTTCCGTTTTTCCATTCGTATCCTTCTGTGCAATTACATTGAGCGTATTTTTTGTTACAGACAGAACCGGCTCCACCTGTATAACCGGTTCCGTTGCAATCTAATGTAAAGCCTAATTCCTGACAAAGTTCATTTTTTAGTTCATCTTTTGTTGTAAAACAAAACCACTTGTTGCCAAACGGGCATTTGACGCCCTTACTACCGTTGCAAGTTGTTTCGGTATAGCCCAAAGTCGCGCAGTCTTGCGTTGCCACACATTGAGCATTCACGGTTAAAGGGATAAAGGACAGACTCGTCCCGATAAGTAAAAATTTAATATTCATAACTAAGCTCCATTGTTTTAAGTAAAAAACAACGCCACCATAAGCTATGAAAACCAAGGTGGCGCGGAGCTGAAAACCGTAAGAACAACGGTCAGGTTTATTCGTCTGCCTGCCGGACTTAACCAGCTAACAGGAGCATAATATTAATGTAAACATTAATACCAGAGGCTGTCTGCAAGTGCTTATTTCGCCCACTCCGCCCATGCGGATATTTTGTTCTTAGGTGTTTTCAGACACCACAGCCGGTTTTCCCAACTGCATAATCAGAATATCATAATGAGAGAGCTTTCGCAAGCTCTTTTTCATGTAATCACGAGATAAAAAATTTCAAGAGGGAAAGCGGGTAAAAAAAATATCCTCAGCTTTGAGGCTGAGGATATTTTTTTAATTGATGATGTCCGGTTTGGCGCGTTTACGCTGGATGGGGTCCAGAATGCGTTTGCGCAGGCGCAGGCTCTTGGGGGTAACCTCCAGGAGTTCGTCTTCCTGGATGTAGGCCAATCCCTGTTCAAGCGTCAGTTTGCGCGGCGGGATCAGGTCAATAGCCTCATCTTTGCCGGCGGCGCGGATGTTGGTCAGTTGTTTTGATTTTGTCGGGTTGACTTCCAAATCGTTTGGCTTGGTGTGTTCACCGATGATCATTCCGACATAAACCGGGACGTTCGGGTCAATAAACATCGGGCCGCGATCCTGAAGTTTCCACAGCGAATAAGCGATGGCGGTGCCGGATTCCGAAGATATCAGCACACCGTTGCGGCGGCCTTCAATCTCGCCTTTGTAGGGTTCATAACATTTGAACAGGCGGTTCATGACGCCGGTGCCGCGCGTGTCGGTCAGAAACTCGGAGTGGTATCCGATTAGTCCGCGGGACGGTGCATTGAAAATCAGGCGGACTTTGTTGCCCAGCTGGGAGGGAATCATCTCAACCAGTTCAGCCTTGCGGCGGCCTAGTTTTTCAACCACTGCGCCGGAAAATTCTTCATCTACATCGACGACAACTTCTTCAACAGGTTCAAGCAGGCGGCCGTTTTCGTCACGTTTCATCAAGACGCGGGGACGAGAGATGGAGAGCTCAAACCCTTCGCGGCGCATGGTTTCAATCAAGACGCCGAGTTGGAGTTCACCACGGCCGGCTACCTCCAAAGAATCACTGGTATCGGTACGTGATATTTTGAGGGCAATGTTGCCTTCGGCCTCTTTTTCCAATCTATCCCAGATGACACGGGAGGTAACTTTGTCTCCTTCGCGGCCGGCCAAGGGCGAATCGTTGACGGAAAAAGTCATGGCCAGGGTCGGCGGGTCAATCGGCTGGGCGTGGATGGCCTCGGTGACTTCAAGTGCGCAGATGGTGTCGGCGACGGTGCCTTTGGCAATGCCCGAAACAGCAACGATGTCTCCGGCAAAGGCCT
>CALXTH010000008.1 GCA_944391365.1 uncultured Alphaproteobacteria bacterium
ATCGCGCCTCATTAGCCGCCGAACAAGCTACCGCTAACCGATCGGATCAAACGGCGCCCGTTTGTTAGTCGACACATAAAACATAATTCGTATTAAACGGACATCTCAGCGTCTTGCCCGAACACGACTGCTGCGCATACCCCAGAGACCCACAGTCCTGATTGATCTGACACCAATCCGTCCCGCTGCACAGACACTGCCCGCTCGCCGCATCCCATTCAAAACCATTCTGACACTCGCATTTACTGTATTTCCCGTCACACGACTGATCTTCCGCCGGCTTCACATCATTCGTTCCCGCGCAGTCATACTTGAAACTCGTCGAACATTTGCACTCCTTGCTCGTCGCATTCCATTCCTGATTCAACGGACATTTACATTCCTTATAATACGTCTCTCCGGTCTCCTCGTCCGTACATGTTCCGCTTCCGGACTCGCCGCCGTATTCCCCACAGTCAAAATATGTGCCCATCCCGGACCCCTGGCCCCAGACATCGCATTTCAGCTTATAGTGCATATTCCCGTCGCAATCCTTACAACTATCCGTCATCACATACCCGGGTTTAATCTCATCATACGGGTAGTCCGTGCACAATTTACAGCACGACGCATACAGGCCGTCGCAGCTCTCGCCAACCCCCTGTTCATCCGCTCCCGTACACGCCAATGTATTCTCCGCCGGGCACGCGTTCACGCATGTGATATGGCAGCTGCTGCTGTAAGGGCAGGTTCCCGACGGTTTCTTCCCGTCTTCGCACGGCTCACAGCTGTAACCCTCCGCTTCGCACCGCTCCTTGCCGTCCAATTCCCAATCATCCCCGGGGCCTCCGCTGCTCCCCCCGGGGTTATCCGTCCCGGCTCCCGCGTAGTCCCCATCTACGCAATTCCCCGCATCCGTGATAAAACAGACTGATGCATGACGAACAGAAGTATCTTGAGGCGACGGTTGCGGCAAGAGGTGTATATCTCGGACAGCGTCCGTCATGTGTGTGTAGACAGATAGAAGTCTTGCCGAACCGCCATAAAAAATCTGATTAGAAGAATGGATTAAATTTTGAGACGTCGAAGAAGTGACGCCAGCCGAAACATCGCCTGCCAGACAAATAACCGCAAGCGATACTGATACACCGAGTATCTGCCTTAAGCCCATCATAATAACACCTTTATCTACATTTATCTCCACGACTCTAATATAACATATTTCAAAAAGTCATGCAACAAATATTTTAGATAAGGACGAAATTTTCTTGCAAAATTAGGAACTTATCCCTGAAAATTAACCAAAATCATTAAAAATATTGATTATTTCTCCGAGACAGAAAATAAAAAAACGATTCCGATAAATAAAAGACTCACAAAAAGTTCGAATAAAAGGAAGAAAGAAAAAAGACCGGAAAATCCGGTCTTTTCAGAGTGGTAGGAGTAGTCAGACTCGAACTGACACGGCCTGTGGCCACAAGATTTTGAGTCTAGCGCGTCTACCAGTTCCGCCATACTCCCATTCGATAACGAAAACATAAATATAATAAAATTTTTATCTCGTCAATAGTTTTTTTACTAAAAATGATTTAAGATATAAAAAGGAAATTGAAAGAGCATGTTCGGAATTAATAAAAAGATAGACAAGGCGATAAATCTTTATGACAAAGGCGAGTTTGACAAGTCGCTTTCTTTGTGTCTTCGGATTTTGAATGCAGATTCTGAAAACAGCTCGATTTTGATTACGGCCGGAAACATATTTTATGTGCGCAATGATTACGATTCTGCTATAAAATATTATACCCGGGTGCTGAAAAAAAATCCCGCTCATTATTCGGCATTGGTCAATATGTCAAACAGCTGCTTTGAGCTGAAACGTTATGATGACGCTCTTTATTATGCCGCCCGGGCACTTCGGAAAGATAAAACGGGAAAGCTCCCTTATATCATTCTCGGAAATTCTTATTTTGCCAAAGAAGATTATCCCCGGGCTGTTTTTTATATGGAAAAAGCCGCGGAATTGGATTCCTCCGACCCGTGGATTTATAACACGCTGAGCCAGGCCTACCAAAAAAGCGGAGATTACATCGCCTCTTTGTCGAATGCATGGAAAGCGGTTGAAAAAGCCCCCGCGGAAGATGATGCCCAGCAGATTAACCTTGGCTATCTGTTCTATGAAATCGCATTGGAAAAAGGGGTCGAGGTAATAACCGAATGTGTGGATCTTTGGTATAAAAAATATGGTCGGAACCCGTTGGTTTCTTACATGGCCAATTCTCTTTTCGGCAGCCTGCAAATCAAAGAAGCAGACCGGAAATATGTGCAGAATATTTTTGATGTTTTTGCTCCCGATTTTGACAGTGTGCTGGCCGCGCTGGACTACCAGGCTCCGTCCCTGATTCAGAAAATGATGGAAGAAATTTATCCGGATTCATCACGGGGAAAACTCCGCATTTTGGACTTGGGCTGCGGAACCGGATTATGCGGCGGATTCCTACGGAAATATGCCGCAAAAAAATCTCTGGACGGGGTGGATTTATCAGCGGGAATGCTGGCGGCTGCGGCCGGAAAAAAATATTATACGACGCTGGTGCAAAACGATATAAAAAGCTTTCTTGAAGACAATAACAACCATGACGGAAAAACTTATGATCTGATGGTCGCCGCGGATGTTTTTACATATATCGGTGAGCTTCAGGAGCTTTTTGAAAACATCAATAAATCATTGCGTCCGGCCGGGAGGATAATTTTTACCGTTTCTGAAAATACCGAAAATAAAAACAATTATTTTCTGCATATGTCGGGACGTTTTTTACATAGTCTGGTTTATATAAAAAATATACTGAAAAATACATGCTTTGAACTCGAATTTTATGAGCGTCGGAAGCTTCGCAATGAAGGGGGAAAAGCCGTAATGGGCTATGTCATTTCTGCCCGGAAAAAAGATTAAAAAACACAATAAAAAACTCTGCCGGATAAGCAGAGTTTTTTATTTGCATCTTTTCAGTAAAAAGCCTGAAATCTATTTTGACTTTTTAGAAGAAGTGCTTTTTGAAGACTTCTTTGAAGAGCTTGAAGAAGATTTCTTGGAAGAAGAACTGGACTTGCAGGAACAGTTGCAACCCGTTGAAATCTGCTCAACAGCCATACTCCAGAAGTACTCATCCTGCCCCTGCGGACAGCCGGCATTCTGCCAGTTGTAATAAGCCGCTTCTCTGATTGCATTTTCGTTTAATTTAACCATAACTAACTCCAAATAAAAAATGTTTGGTCAACACAATTTACTATACAATCAAAAATTAATACGTCAACACTTAATGAGTGATTTTTTAATAGTTGTGAAAATAATTATTTTTTGTGCGTAATTTTCTTGCATTTAAATGCAGATGTTTTATAGATAAAAACTCGAGAGTTTAATCTAATTATGTAATGAGTCTATTAGGGGGCTGTTTAATGGAAAATTTGTTATCCAAAGAAGAAGTTGAAGCAATTGTCAACGGTGATCACGGAAATGTTTTTGCCGTGTTGGGAATACACCGGGACAAAGGGTCTAAAGAAGTATTTATCAGAACATATCAACCCAATACCCGGGCGGTGGAAGTTATCCGCAAAAGCGACGGAGCTTCGCTGGGATTTATGGAAAAATTAGACCCTCGCGGTTTTTATCAGATCAACCTCGGCGCCGGCGAAAATTTTGCCTATAAATTCAGAATAGAAAATGATCTGGGCAATGTTTATGAAAAAGAAGATCCTTACCGTTTTTCATCAACCCTCGGGGATATAGACGTCTATCTTTTGGCGGAAGGAAACCACCTGAATATGTATAAAATTCTTGGCGCGCATATTCGGGAAATGGACGGAGTTAAGGGTGTCAGTTTTGCGGTTTGGGCCCCAAATGCCAAACGTGTTTCCGTCGTCGGAAATTTCAACAACTGGGATGGACGGGTAAACGTCATGCGTAAGCATATCACCTGTGGCGTCTGGGATATTTTCATTCCGGAAATCGGAGAAGGCGAAATTTACAAATACGAGGTCAAAACCCAGCAGGATTATATTCTGAGCAAATCGGATCCGGTCGGGTTCTATGCGGAAAAAAGACCCAATACGGCTTCTGTTGTTTATGATATTGACAAGTATCACTGGTCTGATGAAGAGTGGATTAAATATCGTGACGAGCATAATTCTTTTGATAAACCGATGTCGATTTATGAAGTCCACCTCGGCTCCTGGCGGCGGAAAGAAAACAACGAGTTTCTGACCTATCGGGAACTGGCGGATACTCTGGTTCCTTATGTGTCGAATATGGGCTTTACCCATGTTGAATTTCTGCCGCTGGCGGAACATCCTCTGGACGCATCATGGGGCTATCAGGTCGTTGGTATGTTTGCACCGACTTCCCGTTTCGGTACGCCGGATGATTTGCGTTATCTGATTGATGCATTCCATCAGGCCGGCATTGCCGTAATCATGGATTGGGTTCCCGCACATTTCCCCAAAGACGGTCATGGCTTGGTCGAATTTGACGGAACGCATCTTTACGAACATGCCGACCCCCGCAAAGGTGAACATCTGGACTGGGGAACAAAAATTTATAACTACGGACGAACCGAAGTCTGCAATTTCCTGTGCGCCAGTGCACTCTATTGGCTGAAGGAATTTCATATCGACGGCCTGCGCGTAGATGCCGTGGCTTCCATGCTTTATCTTGATTATTCTCGCAAGCCGGGCGAATGGATTCCGAACAACTATGGCGGCAACGAAAATCTGGAAGCAATTTCTTTCCTGCGCAAAATGAACGAACTCGTCTACGGACAAAACAAAGGAGCCTTCACCTGTGCGGAAGAGTCAACGGCCTGGCCGATGGTCTCCCGCCCGACATCTATGGGC
Source organism: uncultured Alphaproteobacteria bacterium (assembly GCA_944391365.1). Lineage (GTDB taxonomy): Bacteria > Pseudomonadota > Alphaproteobacteria > RF32 > CAG-239 > HGM16780. Next base: position 4,867 of record CALXTH010000008.1, read on the forward strand.
GGTTTGGGATTCGGTTACAAATGGAATATGGGGTGGATGAACGACACGCTGCGCTATATTTCACACGAACCGGTCCATCGCAAATATCACCATGGCATGCTGACATTCGGTCTGCTCTATGCTTTTAACGAAAACTTTATTCTGCCGATTTCCCATGATGAAGTCGTCCATGGAAAAGGCTCCATGCTGGCCAAAATGCCCGGAGACGAATGGCAGAAATTTGCCAACCTGAGAGCTTACTATGGATTTATGTATACTCATCCCGGCAAAAAACTGCTGTTTATGGGGTGTGAGTTCGGACAGGATTGGGAATGGAATTCAGAAGAGAGCCTGCGCTGGTTCCTGCTGGATTATCCGATGTATAAAGGAATGCAGAACTGTGTTCGCGATTTGAACCTGATGTATAAAGGAAATGCCCCGCTGTATCAAATTGATTTTGATTATCGCGGCTTTGAATGGATTGATCATTCAAATGCTGACGACAGTGTCATCTCCTATATCCGTAAAGGTGAAAAACCGGGTGATTATTTGATTGTTGTCTGCAACTTTACCCCTGTTGTCCGTCATGATTACCGGCTTGGTGTTTATGAAGTCGGAAAATATCAAGAAATTTTTAACAGTGATGACGTAAACTACTGGGGAAGCGGAGTGAAAAACGAAGGATTCATGTATTCGGAAGAAATCAGCTGGAACGATAAACCCCGTTCAATCAAGCTGACTCTTCCGCCTCTGGCAACCATCGTAATCAAACCGGTCAGAGACTGATAAAATCTTTATGATGACAAAGGAGCGCAAAGCAAATGGCAGAAACCGGAAAGCCTCAGTCTGGAAACCCGTATCCTTTAGGGTCGCATTTTGACGGCAAAGGTGTCAACTTTGCGCTCTTTTCCGCTCATGCGGTAAAAGTTGAACTGTGTCTGTTTGATAAAACCGGCGCAGAAGAACTTAAACGCTACGAAATAAAAGAAAACGACAACAACATCTGGCATATCTATATCCCGGGATTGAAGCCGGGACAAGTTTACGGTTACCGGGTCTACGGGCCGTATCAGCCGGAGCAGGGACATCGTTTTAATCCCAATAAACTGTTGATAGATCCGTACGGAAGACAGTTGCGCGGCCGCCTGATCTGGCATAAAGCGATTTTCGGCTACGATATTGACAGCCCGGATAAAGATCTTTCTTTCAGCAAACTGGACAGTGCGCCTTATGTGCCCAAATCTGTTGTTGTTGACATTGATGATTACGACTGGGAAGGTGATAAACATCCCTATACCAAAATCGAAGAAACGATTGTTTATGAAACGCATGTTCGCGGCTATACCAAACTCCATCCGTTTTTGCCTGATTATCAGCGCGGAACTTTCGCCGGTTTTGCTCACCGCAGCGTGATCCGTTATTTAAAGTGGCTGGGAATAAGCGCGGTCGAATTTTTGCCGATTCATGCTTTTTTCGGCAACCGTCACCGTAAAGGTTGGATTAATGACAATTACTGGGGATACGAAAGCTTTTCATTTTTTGCGCCGGAGCAAAGCTATCTCTCCGGTGATGACATCAATGAATTTCGCGATATGGTCAAGGCGCTCCATAAACAAAAAATCGAAGTCTTTCTTGATGTCGTTTATAATCATACCGGAGAGGGCAACCAGCTCGGACCGACTTTGTGCTACCGGGGAATTGATAATGCCTCTTATTATACACTGAGTCAGGAAAACAAACGCTATTACTACGACAGTACCGGAACCGGGGCGTCATTCAATGTTCAAAATCCGTATGTCTTGGAATTGGTTATGGATTCCCTGCGCTATTGGGTCAAAGAAATGCATGTCGATGGCTTCCGTTTTGACTTGGCATCAACCTTGTGTCGCTATAAAACGGACTTTCGCCGCGACAATGGTTTTCTGTATGCCTGCAAACAGGACCCGCTGTTGCGTAAAGTTAAGTTGATTGCCGAACCTTGGGACACCGGTTATGCCGGCTATCAGGTCGGTTCATATCCGCCCGGCTGGAGCGAATGGAATGACAAATACCGGGATACCCTGCGCCGTTTCTGGAAAGGGGATGGCTATCAGATACCGGATCTGGCAAGCCGTTTAAGCGGCTCAAGCGATATCTTTGAACATGAAAACCGCAATATAACCGCAAGCGTCAATTTTATAACGGCGCATGATGGTTTTTGCCTTCGGGATTTGGTGAGCTATAACACAAAGCATAATGACAGCAACGGTGAAGACAACCGTGACGGCAACAACAGCAACTGGAGCTGGAATTCAGGTGTCGAAGGCGAAACGGACAATGCAATTATCAGAATGCAGCGACGCCGTCGGGCAATGGGAATGTTTACCTCAATGATGATGTCTTTTGGCGTGCCGATGATTTTTGCCGGAGACGAGTTGTCCAATCCTCAGTTTGGCAACAACAATCCTTATTGTCAGGATAATGTCATAACCTGGATGGTCTGGGAGGCGATTACGGCCGAAGACCGGACGATGGCACGTTATGCCCGCAGGGCTGTTCAGTTACGCCGCCACCTGAAAAATATTTTTTCCCGCCGCAAGTTTTTTACCGGCCGGCCGTTAAACCGCAAAGGCGTAAAAGATTTAACCTGGTATAATGAAAAGGGGATGGAATTTTCTTCCGCCGACTGGCAGGATAACACCCGGCGCAGTATTGCCTATGATGTTTATGGTAACAACCGCCATATCTTCGCGATATTCAACGCCGAAGCAAAAGACAAAAGTTGGAAACTTCCGCCATTGGAGGGGAAAAGTTGGACATTGTTGATAGACAGCAGTGATTGTTTTAAAGCCGGAAAAAATCTCGGGGCACATCAGATGATTATCGTTCCCGGCTGGAGTGTGTTGGTTTTTGAAATCAAAAAATAGGAGAAAAAGGTCAGATGAACGAAAAACTGAAATCTTTGGCAGACAAACTTGGTATCCTGACGGAATATTATGATGCCGGACAAGACCATAAACGTTATGAAACCGATGAGGATACCATTAGGTTCTTTGCCGAAAAACAGGGGTATCGTGCTGATACGGACAAAGAGATAGAGCACTCACTGGTCAAGTTTGAAAACCGCCGTTGGCAGGAAACTCTGGAACCGGTTTATGTGACGGAACAGGGAAATCTGAACTTTGACATTGTTCTCCCGGTCTCACAAAAAGACGGCATTGTCTCTGTCTCGGCCGTCAGTCGTCAAAACGGACAGACGCTGAATATCGCGTCTCATATTACGGCAAGCGAAGAACGGGAAATCAACCGCAAGCATTATATCCGCCATACCTGTACAATAGACACGGCTTTGGAGGTCGGATACTATGATTTATCGGTTGTTGTTGATGATAAAACGTATAAAAGCGTCTTGGCCGTAGCGCCGACCAGATGCTATGAAAACACAGCCGTCGACAATGGCCGCCTCTGGGGATATGCTCTGCAACTTTATTCATTGAAAAGCAGGCGCAACTGGGGCGTTGGTGATTTTACCGATTTGAAAAATTTTGTTGATGTCTGCGCAGATTCCGGCGGTGATATTATCGGGCTGAATCCGCTGAATATTCTGGAACATAATTATCCCGAAAATGCCAGTCCGTATTTGTCGGTCAGCCGCCTGTTTCTGAATCCGATCTATATTGACATTGAAAATGTTCCCGAGTTCAAAGCTGAAGATTTGAGCGGCATTGAGGGTGATATTGAAGATTTTCGCAATGCGGAGATTATCCAGTATGAAAAAATTTATCCGCTTAAAATCAAATTTATGGAAAAATTGTATGAACGTTTTCTGAACGAAAACAATCCGGAACGCCAAAAAGAATTTGCCGCTTTTTGTGAAAGGGAAGGGGCAGAACTCAATAAGCTTGCCGTCTTCCTGACATTGTATGAAGAACGCTGCCGGACAGTTTGGGGCGGTTGGCGTGCCTGGGAAGAAGAATATCGCAACCCGTATAATCCGGCTGTAAAAAAATATGCGGAGACACACGAACACCGGGTCAATTTTTATAAGTTTTTGCAGTTTGAGGCCTTCCGCCAGTTTGACTTGGCGGCGGCAGAGGTCGGAAGACGCAATCTGAAAATTGGTTTCTATCGCGATTTGGCTGTCGGCGTCGGACAGGACAGCGCCGAACTCTGGAGCGATCCGGATGTCTTTATCGCCGGTTCCGGAGCCGGAGCCCCGCCGGATGCTTTCTTCCCCGGCGGACAAAAGTGGGGACTGGGCGCGTTTAATCCGTTCGTCCTCAAAGCCAAAGCCTATGAACCGCTGATAAAAATTATGCGGGCAAACATGCGTAATACGGGAGCGCTGAGAATAGACCATGTCATGAGCCTGATGCGCCTGTATGTTATTCCCAACGATAAAACGCTCGGCACCTATATCATGTATAACTTTTCCGATATGCTGAATATCGTCGCGATTGAAAGCCATTTGAACAAATGCGTCGTTGCCGGAGAAAGTCTGGGAAATGTGCCTGACGGTTTTCTGGAGGCGCTGGAGCGTAAAAACATTTATTCCCTGAGTGTTTTGTGGTCAGAACGTGCGGCCGGCTGGGGCGGTGATTTCAACCAGCCTTCCGCTTATCAGGAAAAGTCTTTTACCTCCGTTGGCACACATGACATGGCGCCGCTGAAAATGTGGTGGTTCGGCTACGATATTGCCGATTCCCGCAAAGCAGAGATCATCCCGAATGATGAAGTCATGAATAATAATTATCATGAACGGGAAATGGATCGCTGGAAATTGCTCAGCGCGTTGGATCAATCCGGCCTCTGGCCTCAGGACAGACCACGGCAGAATAATTATATCTATGGTGAAGCTTATCCCGAGGGTATGGCCGAGGCGGTCAACGCCTTTGTGGCCAGCTGTCCGAGCCGGGTCTTTCTGGCTGAACTTGAAAATATCCTGGAAGTTGACAAACGTCAAAACCTGCCGGGTGTCGACCGGGATAAACATCCCAACTGGCGCCGCAAGATTCCGGTTGATATCGAAGACCTTGCCGGCAATGAAATGTTTATCCGCAATATTAACGCCATTCGACGCGTCCGCGGTTAATCATTCCACCCACGCTCAACTCAAAGCCCGGCCTAAAACCGGGCTTTGGATTTTGATATAAAAACTTAATAAGAAGCGAGCACCGGCCGAACATAGTAGTAGCTGTCGTCACCGCTCCAGCCGTGGAAGCCATTAGATATACCCACGAGGTCGTGGTCGCCGTTGCCGGTGTTGGTAGACGACCAATACCAGCCCTCTGTCAATTTTGTACCGCCATTTGTCGAAAGTAGACTGTTCAATGAAGATTTATTGTTGTACATGGTCTTTAATTGATCAAGAGTTGGTAAAATTCCTTTCAGATTACCGCAGAAAGAGTAGTTCCGGCATGAACTATTTGCACTGTCCCAGTTCATGCTACCTAAATCTTTCATCGCCACATAAAAATCCATACCCGGCGCCTTAACCGCCACAACGGCACCGTTACAATAGTATAAATCGCCCTGCGCCCCATTCAAAATTTGTTTCTGACAGCTTCCGCTTTTCCACTCATATCCGCTTGCACAAGAACATTGAGTATATTTTCCACCGCAGGCAGAGCCTGCACCACCGGCGTAGCCGGTGCCAGTGCAGGTATATTTATAGGAAGATGAACAGGAAAGGGCGCAACTACTCCCGTTCCAGGTATAATTTGTTGTACAGGTACATATTTTATATTTACCACCGCAAGATTGCCCTGAACCACCAGAATAACCTGTTCCGGTGCAAGAGTATTTAAAACCGTTTTTATCACAAACCGTAGATTCATCTTCGGCACAGAACCACCCATTGCCAAAAGGGCATTTCAGCCCTTTACCGGGACACGAACTCTCCGTATAACCAAGCGCGGCGCAATCCTGCACCGTAACACATTGCCCAAAAGCCAAACCGGGAAAACAGGACAAACTTGTCCCTAAAAGTAAAAATTTGATATTCTTCATCACACACACATCCTTCTTTTGATATTAAAAGAATGCTCGCACCATTAAAATCGAGGTGCGAGCAGGATGTTGCTAGCTGAATTCAGATAAACAGCTCCGATTTATTCATTTCATAACCGAAGCTACAAAACTTATTAGACCGGCATCCTGCCCACATAAGACAGAAGCCAGCATATTGTTTTTAAGTCGTTATGCTAAAAACGACTATCTGAATAAAGGGTAGCACACCCTGGTTGGTCTATACCGACCAACTGAAAATATTCTATCATAACAAATATTAAAAATCAATAGACAATCAGGTGAGAATCACGAATTTAAGATTTTCAACCTGACAAAAAGGCTCAGGATTTCTCCCGAGCCTTTATCTCTCCACTGGCACAATCTGCACGCAGTGCATTTCTTTGCCCCGATCAAGCCACCGCTAACCGACGGGGTGAAGCTGCCTCAGCT
>CALXTH010000009.1 GCA_944391365.1 uncultured Alphaproteobacteria bacterium
GCACAGCAATTTTACCAAGCTGAACGAAGATGACCAGAGGCGCCTTATCAAGCAGATTTCCGAAGCCGAGGGTATAAAAAAAAAAAAATATCCGCCGCAGAGTATTGTGGACTGTATTCAGCGCTGGAAAGACAAAGGCCTGACCATTGACAAGATTTCCGCCGAATACAAATCAAACGTCATGACTCATGTTTACAAGATTTATCAGGCGCGGCTGATTGAGCTCAACTGTGTTGATTTCGGCGATATTATCCTGCATACGCTGATAATTTTGCTATCTCATCCGGATGTGCTGAAAAAATATCAGACCAAGTTTCGTTATATCATGGTTGATGAATATCAGGACACCAATGTCAGTCAATATCTGCTGCTGCGTTTGTTGTCGCAGTTATCCCGCAACTTATGCTGTGTCGGGGATGATGACCAGTCAATTTATTCATGGCGCGGTGCCGAGATTGAAAATATTCTGCGTTTCAACAAAGATTTTACCGATGCGCAGGTTATTCGTCTGGAGCGCAATTATCGTTCTACCGCCAACATTCTGGCCGCGGCATCCGCTTTAATCAGCCACAACGAAGGCCGGCTCGGCAAAACGCTCAAGGTGGCGGAGAACAGCCCTGCTCTTGCCGTTGCTAATGAAAAAATCAAAGTCGTCAGTAATTACAGCGGTGAAGACGAAGCCCGTTATGTGGCGGAAGAAATTGAACAGCAACGGCGTTGTGGGACGAATTATGCCCAGATGGCGGTTTTGGTGCGGACGGCTTTTCAGACCCGTGAATTTGAAGAAAGGTTTATTTCAGAATCCATTCCGTATCAGGTTATCGGCGGGCCAAAGTTTTATGAACGGGCCGAAATTCGTGATGCCATCGCCTATTTCCGAATCGTTTTGCAGCCAAGCGATGATTTGGCGCTGGAACGGATTATCAACAAACCGGCTCGCGGCGTGGGCACCAAATCCGTTGAAAAATTCTATCAGACGGCTCGCGCTCATCATCTTTCGCTTTATGCCGCAATTGAAAAAATGCTGGCGGAGGGGACAATCAGCGGAAAAGCCAAAAGCTCGCTGACGGTTTTAATGGATCATTTTGCCGAGTGGCGGCGCGCAATGCAGGCTATTGCCCCTAATGAGCTGGCCGAGCTGATTATGGATGATTCCGGGTATATGGAAAGCCTTAAAAATGACAAGTCGCCGGAAGCGCCCGGGAGAATCGAAAACCTCAAGGAGCTTTTCAATGTGATGGGCGATCATGACAAGTTTCCGACCTTGGCTGATTTTATGGAACATGTCAGTCTGGTGATGGACAATGAAGATGAGACTGATACTGACAAAGTGACGTTGATGACACTTCATTCCGCCAAGGGGCTTGAGTTTGACACTGTTTTTCTGCCCGGATGGGAGGAAGGGCTTTTTCCGCACCAGCGTTCACTGGATGAAGGCGGCAGCAATTCGCTGGAAGAAGAGCGGCGCCTGGCATATGTGGCGATTACCCGTGCCCAACGGAAGCTCTATATTTTGACCGCGCTCAACCGCAAAGTTTACGGGCAATGGCAGAATAATATTCCCTCCCGTTTTATCAATGAGCTGCCGCCGCAGAATATTGAACTGCTCAATAATGCGGGCAATTATTTTCAGCGCAGTGATCCTTATTCTTCCGGCAGTTCTTATTTTCGCCAAAGCGGTCATGCCGCTGCTGATGATGAAGAATATCAGGACAGCGGGCGTTTTTCCTACACCCGGGAGGATGAAAGCGGCTATGCTTATGGTTTTTCCGGAGGGTATGGGCGATATAACAAAAATTATGGAGCTTCTTCTTTCGGCAATCTGTATAAAGCCAAGCAGGCGGCAAAAAATGCGACGTCATCTTTTGCTATCGGTGCGCGGGTGTACCACGAAAGTTTTGGATATGGCAAGGTCAGAAATATTGAAGGCAACAAGCTTGAGGTATATTTTGACCGTTTCGGTTCCAAACGTTTGATGAAAGATTATGTTAAGCCTGCGACCTGACAAGCTGCCGGAAGCTGGCGCGACCTGAGGCGACCTGAGGCACAAGCTGGCGCAGCTTGACCCGGTCGGTTAGCTGTGGAGGGATTGAGGCTTGAAGTGCACTGCGTGCAGATTGTGCCGATAGAAAGATAAAAGGCTCGGGATTTCTCCTGAGCCCTGCTTCATATTACTCCTTTCTTTGAAACTAATAATTCATCAGCACCGGGCGAACATAATAGTCAAAACGACAATTAGCAACAGATAAATAACCTTTAGACATATTCATAAATTGACAACTTTCTCCTAAAGGGGTATCACTCCAATACCAGAGGTCTTTTAAGAATTTTTCTCCTCCATTATCAGATAAAATATCCTCTAAAGTCCCTTTATAATAATACATTTTTTCCCACTGTTCTGGAGTTGGCATTGAACCATAAGCATAATCGCAGAATTTATAATTTCCACATGTTAGATTTGCCTCAGTTCGGCTCATTTCTCCTAAATCTTCCATAGCAACATAGAAGTCCATATCACCGGTTTTGACACCGACGACTTTGCCGTTGCAATAGTACAAATCCTCAAACGGTCCATCTTCCGGCGGTTCCTGACACGTCGTCACCGGCCGGACA
>CALXTH010000010.1 GCA_944391365.1 uncultured Alphaproteobacteria bacterium
GAAAACAACGCCGGTACCTCCACACTTGATACGCCTCTCCTTACGGCGCCCTCTCTGACCGAAGGACTTCAGTCGCCGCAGGACAACTTGAATGATACCTTAAATAAAACATTTAATCAGGGTGTCATAGAGCAAGATTTCCAAAATATGATTGACGCTGAAATGGCTGGCCTTGATGTCGAAATTGCCAAGATTAATGATGAACTGGCGGGCGGGAATGCCACCGGCAGCGGTGGAGGCGGGCAATGTGCCAACGCTGAAAACATTTTTCAACAAATAGCCTGTAAAGCAATGATGTTTTTGGTTGATTTGCGGGTTTTGGCGTATATTATTTCCGGTTTCGGGATGGTTGCCTTTGCTTATGCGGCAATTTTCAACAAAATCAGCTGGAAACATTTTTCGCAGATTGCCATCGGGCTGTTTATGCTCTCGATGATCGGACCGTTTATCACTTATTTTACCGGAGACAGCACCGTAGAAGGAAATCTCCAGTATGGCAATTATCTGGGCGGCGGCTACAACCAGATTCAGGGAGCCGGCGGGGTGCAATGTGCTGACGGCTCAACCGACTGCACGCCGGACACCGATGTTTCTCAGGAAGAAACGGCCGCTGCCAAAAAAAGTTGGAGCCTCAAAGACTTAAAAGGCTCAATACAATCAGGTTTAAATTTAATCCGCAGCGGTTATACTGCTTATCAGGGAGCCAAACAAGTCGTTCAAAATGTTAAGACTGAGGCACAGAACATTGGCAACGCGATAAAAAACAGTGGTGGCGGCCTGGATGGTATTTTGAACGCGGCCTCTCAGGTGGCCGGAGCCTCCAACCGGCTTTCCTTTGATGTCAAAACCGGTCTGGGTGGCATCACATCACAGATTTCAAACGCAGCCAATGCGGCGCAGGATATTACCGCCACTAACGAAGAACGGGAAGAACGCCAGAATATCCGTGTAAACGGTGGAGCTGACGGCAATACGACCAACGCCGTGTCCGAATGGTTGTCCGCATCCGGTGATGGCGGACAGGCATTGAGCAAAGTCAGCCAGGCAACCGATACGGTCGGAAAAGCGGCTGCCGGTGTCGGCAAGGCCACAACCGCTGGTCATGAAGGACAGAAAATCGGTGGAAATGGCGGCTTTGGTGATGTTGTCGGCGGAATTTTCGCGGCCGGAACCGCAGTCAGCGAGGGAATAGGCGTTTATGATCAGGTTCAGCAGGAAAACGCGGTAAAACAGCAACAACAGGCTCAGACATCTCAGTCTCAGTTGTCTCCGGCACAACAGGCCGCGCAACAGGTTGCCAATGCGCAAACCAAGAGCACGGCTCAGTCCTCCGGCTCATCTCCGGCAGCAACGTCGGCCAAGTCGGCAACAACGACCGCAGCCACGACTCATTCAGGCTCATCAGCTAAGACCTCTTCGGCAACGGTACCGAGCATGGCCACCCCGGGATATCAGGCACAAAGTACATCCGTTGCCGGCAATTCCAATGCCGGTAATAACTCAGCGACAACTTCAACATCATCTGTCCCTAATTCAGGAGTATTAGATACAGATGGTAGAATAATGTCACAGGCTGAGGTTACCCAAAAAAGAATGGAACAAGCGGCTTCAGAAGAACTACCGGAAAAAGGGACGATAAGAGTCCAGCCGTATGACAATGGGGATACAGCGATTACTTATTCAAATGGAAAAGTTGCTTATAAAGATGCAGCAGGTAACATTTCTGTCAAAGAAGGAAAACACTCAGTCCAAATTAATGCAGATGGTTCAATGACGATGAATCTGAGCAATGGAACAAAGAGGATAATGCAAAAAGATGGAAGTGTTATTTACAAACAAGCTGATGGCACAGAAAAAGTATATGAGGCAGGAAGTAAAACTGCCGAGCAATATAAAGCATATGCGGAGAGTATAACCTCTAGATTTGAACAAATAAACAGGTAAGTTAAAAAGGAAACTCTCAAATACACACAATAATTAACATCTTTTTCATAAACTGTTGTTAATCTGAATCAGAGAGGTCTCCGGTCTCTCTGATTCGTTTTATATAAAAAGGCAGAAAACAACGGGCAAAAAGGAACGGACAGCATGCGCGCATTAATTTTAAAAGCGGTAGCCAATCCCCCGAAAATTTTGTGGGGGCCGTTGCTGCCGGTGCTGATTAACTTGTCGATCCAGTTTCCACTGATGTTTATGGCCATCGGTGCGTTTAACATGAACCCGATTTTCTTTCTGGCCAGCATTACGCTGGCGCATGCCGGCATTGTGCTCTACGGGGCAAAAGAGCCGCATATTTCCACAATGATTCAGGCTTTCGGCCAAACCTACCGCAAAACCAACAATCTCTATCCTGAGGGAGGAAATAAATTTGAACCCTGATTTTAACTTTTTCAGTGTATTCGTTCAGGGACTGAATTCGGTTGAGATTTTGGTCACTGTCATCGGCTTTGTTTCCGCGGCGGCCTTTGCCGGCCTCTGGGCCACCCGCATCGGGCGGGCTATTCTGCCCCAGCCTTATGAGTCCCGTGTCGCCGACTTTTTACCTTTCACCAAGCTGATGTCCGACGGCATAACCATTCGCTGTTACAATGGTTCTTTTGCCCGGGTTTTCAAAGTCGACGGAACAGATCTGTCCTTCGTCACGGATGAAAAAAATATGGCCATGGCCGAAGCACGCAAATCCTGGATAGACGGCATGTCCGATTTGCAGGTTGTCTGCCGGGTCATCACCATGCGCGACCGGATAGAGCTTGAAAATGCCGAAGGAGAATTTAACAACCAGCTTTTGGAACAAATTTCTAACACCTGGAAAAACAGCCTGAACCGCGTTTATGCCAACACACATTATATTATTCTTTCCGTGCCGGATCGTCCCGATGCGCTCAAAGACCTCAACTATGCCTCACAGGCGCTTTTGGCAACATTGAACGACTACGGGGTCAAACCGATGTACGAAACCGAAGACAGCCCCGCGACTGAGAGCCCGCTGGCGCTGTTCACCCGCATTTGCAGCCCGATTTCCCGCCCCGAGCCGAAAGTCCGCGGCGCCGAGGGCTACCAGCTCAACGAGCTTTTGACGGCCGATCATATCCATTTTACCGGAGAGAAAGGAATCATCCGCTTTTTTTCCGGAGAAAAAGAAATGTACGCCATCACCATGGGTATCCGCACTTCCGGGGATTATATGGATGAAAGCATGGTCGCCACCCTGTTGGCCATAGACTGTGAGCTCACGCTGCTGCACAACATCAAACCGATTTTCAAACCGCATGCCCGCGCGCTGCTGATGCAACAGCGCAACATGGCGCGTATTACCAGCTTTTCGCCGGATGTCATTAATCAATACGCCGAAGCCCTGTCCGCCATAGAGGAAAGCGACGCGGATTATCAAGCCCTGACCGAATATGCAATGAGCATTATCATAAAAGGCCAAAGCCTTGAAGAAGTTGACTTCGGCGAGAGCGAAGTTCAGCGTATCTGCCGTTTGTTCGGCGTAACCCCGGTGCGGGAAGGCTGGGTCACGCAGGCCACATTCTTCAACCAGTTTCCGACCTATGAAACCTATCCGAGAACCTACCGCTATTTGTCCCGGGTCGTTGCGGCCGCTGTTTCTTTTGACAAACCGTCCGAAGGCCTGCGCAAAAGTGACTGGGGCCCGGGAGCCATTACCATTTTCAAAACCACTTCCGGATCGGCTTATCGTTTTCAATTCCATGTTTCCGAAGAAGATTCGGCGGTGGCGCACTGCTGCATTATCGGGCCGACCGGACAAGGTAAAACCACTCTGCTGACTTTCCTGGCCGGTCAGGCCATGCGCCATCCTGATCTGCGCGTCTTCTTCTTTGACCGCCACCGCGGTGCCGAAATCTTCACCCGGGCAATCGGCGGCGCATATGTCGGTTTTGACGGTGATGAAAAAACTGTGTCGCTAAACCCGTTTGACTGCGCCGACACCCCGGTCAATCGCGCTTTTCTGCGCCAGTGGATGCGATCCATAACCATGGTGACCGACGCCCTGTCCGAAAAAGAAATCAGCCGGGCCGTCACCACCGCGTTTGACTACCTCAAACCCGAAGAGCGCATTATGAAAAACCTGTATAAAAGCTGCTTTTCTCCGACCGGAAACATGCGCCGCGAACTCTTTCGCTGGGTCAATCCCGAACAATACGGCAATATTTTCAATGCGGATACCGACAGCCTTGACCTGCGGCAAAAACGTTTCATGGCCTTTGACTTCACCCATATTTTTGAAGATGAAGCTCTGGCGCCGGCCGTCATCAGCTATATTATGCATCGTATCCAGTCTGAAACCGGTGAGACCGGTGTACCTTCGCTGATTATGATTGATGAAACCGCGCCGATGTTAAAACATCCGATGTTTCGTGACTATTTCCGCATCGGTTTGCAGGAAGGCCGCAAAAAGCGTCAGGCTTATCTGTGTGCGTTCCAACAGCCGAATATTGTTGATGAACTCGGTGTTGGTGAAGTTATTCGCGGCCAGTGCCAGACAGTCATCTTCTTCCGCAATCCGCAGGGAATGGTGGAAGACTATGCCAACTGGAACCTGACAGACCGGGAACTGGACTTCATCTTTGGTAAAAGTTATCGTGATTTTCCTTATGCGATTTTGTTGTCCCGCCCGGCGACAGGAGAGTCTGTCATTCTTGATGTTGATTTGAGCGGCCTCGGTCCCTATTTGAAACTCTACAATTCAGGGCGCAAGAACGTCCTCCTGGTTGAAAAACTGATTAAAGAATACGGTGAGGATAATTTTGTAACCCAGTATCTGAACATAGCGTAAAAAACGCAAAATTCACACTATTGTAACAGTTTTTGTGGTATAATTATAATAATTAAGGTCTTAAAGCTCGTCAGAATGGAGGCGTTTATGAGAAGTTTAAAGTTAAGACATGGTTTTCTGCTCGGCGTAGCGGGCGCCGGCTTCAGCTGGTCTCTTTCTCATGCCTTTGTTATTCCGACGGTTGATGCCGGCGCCATTGCCGAAGGGGTTAAATCAAATATAGAACTGGTCAAACAGTCCGCCGTGATAGCTCAGGCAACTTCCATTACCGGTGAAATCAATTCCGCCATCGGCAGTGCCAAATCCAGCATTTCTGAACTTGGACTTGAAGATGCTAAAAAAGTAGCGGAAAAAATCAAAAAAGAAAAGGAAAATCTGGAAAAAGCCAAAGAAGAATACGATAAATATAAGGAACAGTACGACGCCGCCAAGAAAAAACTGGAAGAAGGCAAAGCCGAATATGAAAAATACAAGAGCGAAGCCCAAAATGCCGTTTCTGAGGTTAAAGGAGTCTATTCTGAGGCTCAGGGGGCTATTTCTGAGGTTAAAAATGAAGCCTCCGGTGCAATAAATGATATCAATCAGGCCAAAAACCAAATTACGGGCAGTTCTGCTCAAAGTTCAACCCGCCAGACTTTCGGCAGCAGTCAGTCTCAGACCACTGCACCGGTGCAAACTCAGCCCCAGGCACAATCTCAAACACAAGTTCAAACCCGGACACAGCAAACCTCACAGCCCGATAATTCGGCTGAGCTGGCCGCTGCTCAGGCAGAAATAATAAAACTCCGCCAACAGCTGGCTCAGGCACAGACCAACAATAATGAACAACCCGCCGTTGCGCCCAATGATACAACGCCGGAAAGGCTGGAAGAAGCTTTGGAAGAAGTCAGCCGCCTGAAAGCAGAGCTGGCCGAATATGAAAAGATGGTCGGCAGCCTGCCCGACGAAGAAACAAAAGAGGAGACAACCTCCGCCCCCTCTGCCGGTTTCCGGAAAAGTCCGACCGTGAATATAAATACCGAATTTCAACGCCAAAGCAGCCTGAAAACCGATTCTTTATATCAGACCGCCTCAGTCTTTAAAAGCGAAACGCTTTCTTTTGCTCAGGCCTCGGATTCCTAAACCTCTTCAAATGATGCGACGTCTTTGCTTGATTTATCAAATGTTCCGACCGGAACCAATGCCGCCACAGATGAATTTATTGTTTCTGACGAGCTGGCGCAATATTGCGGATTTAATGTGAATAATACTGACGCCGCCACACTCAAATCCTGCCTGGAAGATTTAATTGCCCACCGTTCGGATTCAAATGCCCAGACGGCTGCTGAAGGAAATGCCAAATATACCAGTATTATGCGGGATTCTGTTGTCAGTCTGGCATCAGAAGCGATTGTCACCAAAAACACCGCCTCCAATTATCAGGATGAAGTTCTTTCCAAACTGACGGAAGATCTCGGCAGTGCTTCAACCGTCCGGGATGATATTGCGGCTTTGGCACAAACCAATAATCAAATCCAGATTCTGCTGAATAATATTCTGAAAATTTATGCCAGCCAGCTGTATTTGAATTCAATGGAACGCATAGCCAAATACAATTCCCGGATGATAAATCCGGAGGCCGAAGCTGTAATCAAACCTTCGGATAAAGATGGTACGACAGCGGAGAGCAGCGATGAAATATAAAACTTTAGGAACGCTTTTCAGCATATTTTTTTTAAGCGTCTGCCTTGTTTTTCCGGCAAACGCCGACAAAGAGCGCGTTCAAAAAGTTTTGAAAAAAGTTGATGTCGCCGAAAAAGTAACAATAAACACTCTGGAAGAAGGCCAAAAAGTATATCGGGCAGGCCAAAAAGCATTTAATGGAATAAAAAAATCGGTCAACAGTGCGGTTAGCTTTGGTAAAAATCTGGCTTCCGGGAATATTTCCGGCGCATTTTCTTCAGCAACGGATTTTGCCGATTCGACTAACATCCCGGGACTTTCTGAAAACATGGATGCGATCCAGACGAATATTGATGAAGTGGGCAAACTGAAAGATGAAGCCGGCGGTCTGGCAAGCAAAGCCAATGGCCTGGTTAAAGGAAGTATGGACAAGTTGACCAATACGGTTCCCTCAATGTTTAGTAATGTTTCAGACATCAAACAAACGGAAGAAGATGTGGACCGGGAATATATCAGTCAATATGGCGTCGAGGAAGAAGATATTAATGTTTTCAATACCCAGCAGGAAAAACTTTTGACGGTCCAACGCGAAAACATTGCTTCTTTATATGCTCGGGCGCTGGCAGCCAGAGTTGATATCACGGAAGAAAAAGCAGGTACCCCCGTTGAAATTGATTCGACCACGGCCCGTTCATTGATTAATGCAACCCGTGATGTGGCGATGCGGACGGCTGTCCGACTGAAACGGATTTATGAGCTGGAAAGCGCTATCTATGAATATGAAACCATGGCGGCAACCCGGAAATATATGCTGGTCGATTCAACATCCCCGGTGCCGGCCTCTTCGGCTGAAACCGATTCTGTCTCGGAGGAGGCGCAATGAAAAAAATAATTTGGATAATGGGAATAATAGGCGTTGTATTCTGTCCCCCGGTTGCTGAGGCATTTTTGAAGTTTGATGCTGGTGCATCTGCCAGCAAAGCGGTGACAACGGTAAATAATTTCTTGGAATCCGCCAAGAAAAAAATGGATGAATCTGTTGCGATTCAGACTGTAATCACCTATGGCAAAGGAGGCGTAGAAGCCGCAAAACAGATAAAAGAAGTCAAAGATAAAGCCGAAGAAAAAGTCAATGACTTCAAAGAAGATCCTCTGTCGGCCGGTTTGGATCTGGCAGATGAAGGATTGCAGGAATTTGGCGGAGAAAAATATAATGAGATTTCTGAAAAAATAGAAGAAAAAAGCTCAAAAGTTCAGGAAGTAACCGATCTGAAACGCCAGAAAGAAAAACTTGAAAAAGAATTGTCAGAAAAACTTGCCGCGGAACAAACGGCAATTGAAGGAAAAATAAGCGTTTTGGAAAAAAACAACCAAAATCTTCAAAAACAGATTGAGGAAAATCCCTCTCAGGCAGACGAATATCGCAAACAAATAGAAGAAAACAACGCTTCTCTGGCCAAATATAAAGCTCAACTCTCTCTGGCAAGTCAGGAAATCAATGCCGAAAGTCTCAAACAAATCGGCGACCTCGATTCTCAGATGAAAAAACTCAACGGTGAGTTGCAGGCTTATGTCGAAAAACAAAAGGCAAAAGTAACCGAAGAACTGGAAAACAAGCTGATGAGTTTTGACAGCGAAGGCAGCCTGGAAGAAACAACAAGTAAAAATTTTATTTCGGAAGACGACGTTGAAAGCGCACAGGCAATCATCAGACAAAAAGCCTATCGGAATTATGTTTCCGGCCATGATACGCTGAATGCGTTCAGCCGGGCGGTCTTGACCCAGACCGAGCTGAATGATGACAACATTGAGACCGGAAAAATAGCTGACCGGGCCGGGGCGGTTGATGGTTCCGTTACGGCCATAAATATGGAAACACAAGTCAAAGTGCAAAATGTAAAAGCCGTGGCCAAACTGGTTGAAATGATGATTCTTGATCTGAAAACCCGTACCTCCTCCGAAATGGCGGAGACGGAGATCTATTCCATAACCAAAGATGACGATATTGCGTCCTTTAACTTTGATAAATACATCAGCAAAGCCGATGCGGAAAAAGAGAAGGAGAATAAATAAATGAAAAGTTTTTCAAAAATACTTTCTTCTTTGTTTGCAGCCGTTACCCTGATGACGGCTTCTTCGGCGCAGGCGCTTTTTCTGGGGCCAGGAACCCCGACGCTTGACGGTGTGACGGATGCCTTGTTCGGAACGGAAATTGTCGGTAGCACAATGAATAATGTCAATACCGGCCTGATAATGAAAGTTCAGGGTGAAATTCAGGATATTAAAGCGAAATATAATGAATATAAAAACGACTATGAAGGCGTTATGCTGAAAGAAAAAGCTCCTCTGGAGGGAACGCGTACAATTAAACGCTCAAGCAAAGCCAACCCGGCTGACCCGCAGGAGACCAGACGGGCGGTCTATGATTTGTTTCTGGCCGAACCCTCAACGGATTTTTTTGAACAGCGTGACTATCAGGCTCAGGCAACGCGTTTTTATCAGGATACCCTGATTGAAGTAAATACCGCGGTCAACCGGTTGGAGCAGGAATACAATAATAACCTGAAAGAAAAAATCAATCAGATGTCGGAAGATATGCTGACCGGAGAAAACGGGGCAGAAGTCAGTGCTGATGAAAACGGTTCTTGGAAAAATGACTATAATGCCTACAAAACATTTGATGACCTTGTCCAAATTCTTGAAGAACTGACGGCCCTGAAAGCCCAGCTTGTCGCGGCCAAAGCCATCAAAGACGACCTCACGCCGGCTCCGGCCCCCGATGATGGCACAAAAGGTGAAACGGCATCCGGGGAAGAAAATAAAGAAACCAAAGAGAGCACTGATCTCCGGACAGCAACCATTAAATTAGCCGAAGCCCGGACGGCAAGTTATCAAAAAAATGAAGTTTTGGCCTTTGCTCAACAAAGTAGCGGAATATCCTATCGCTATAATCCGGATGAAAACGGGATAATGAGTTTTGTTGAAGCACCGGAAAGCGGGTTGGATTCCCCATTTGCCTCCGGCCGGGATGAATTAAAAGACATTGAACGGCTCAATCCGGTTTATAACACCGCCGTCAAAACGCTGAAAATTCATAATCTGATACAATCTCTTCCAGCCAAAAAAGCCTTGTTTGACAAATACAAACAATATCGGAAATTGCATGATAAAGCCGTAGAAAAAGTCGGAGAATCAGACCAATGTGTCCTGCGCTACCTCGGAAAATATTATCAAAATCCCGAAAAAACCTGGTATGGAGCCTATATCGGCGACCAGATTGCGGATTATGATTTGCGTAAAGGAATTTCCGGCTGGGCAATCTCCAGCTATGAAACGGCCAAAGCTGCAATAGCCAATCCCGTAGAAGAGGCTGATCTGGCTGAACTTGAACTGGATGCGGAGATGGACAGTACTAATTTTGAAAGTTTCGCAGAACAAGTTCCCTATGTTGAAAAAAAATCAGAAAATTTTGACGGCTATAAAGAACAGAGCAAATATGATGAAAACGACACCAATACAAGAATGCTGGAACTTGTTCCCTGGAATGTCGGTGCGGAGGCCGCAAAAGAGCTGGCGAATGACCAGCGTGCCGATAATCCGGAATGGGGAGTGCCTAAAACCTTCTTCCCAGTATGGAACGACCAGAAATCCTTCTTCGGACAATATCTTGACGGAAAATATGATAATATAAAACGTTATCTGAGTTATTTTGATTTCCGGGTCCGGACGGTTTCTCTTGCCGGAGAACTTAATACTCTTTCAGACGCCGAGCCGTTGCTCAAGCAATATGCGGCACAGCGCCTCAGCAGTATGGCGGCCGCCTTGAAAGATGTTTCTGAAATTCCCGAAGACGGCAATTTCCAAATCACATCCGCCGCGGCAGAAAAAAAAGAAGCCGTGGAAATTTTGCAGCAAAATTTAGCTAAAGCATTGGAACAGCAAGAAAATTCCAGAAAAGAACTTGTCGGACAAATGGATGCGCTCCAAACCAGACAAGATGATCTCAATCGTCAAATCAACCGGGGGCAGAACGCCGGCATGAACGATAATGCCGAAGTGCCGGAGGACGTAGATGTCAATGCCCTCAAACAGGAAATCTCCTCGGTGGAAAAACAAATTGACGAAGTGCAGAAACAAATAGACAAGGTCGATGAGAAAACGGCGCTTTTGCGCAAGGCCTATATTCGTAAAGAACAAAATATTGAGCAGCAATACAGCGCCTATGTCGCCGGAATAAAAGATCCCGTACTCAAAACTCTGGCTGCGATTGTCATGGGCGGGAGCCCGGCGCTCCCCGGGATGACCCCCGATTTACAACTCAAAGCACAAAGCTATTTTGCCTGGCTGATTGGCACCTCGGAAACAATTTTTTTTTTTTTTTTAGATTATGCTCAGGAGGCCGTTGACCAGGCACGCAATGACATCTACGGATACGGTGAAATAATTTATTTTCCTAAGGGAGAAAGTCAAATTCTGGCTCGGCATATTGCACTGATTAATGAACTGAAAAATCTGCCGTTTGACCAGTTGAGCCAGTCAAAACCCTCAGTTTTGCAAATTGCGGCATCTCCGACGGCGGTCGAACTTGTAACCACGGCATTCCAGCCGGCATTATTGGAAGTCATTTGCCTGAATAATCTGTGCGAACAGCCGGACAGCGATTATTTTATCGGCGCCTCGCCGAAAGTCAGGGATTTCAGCGCACCCAAAGGCGCCCCGGATACCTCATCCGCACCCCCGCGGGAAATTATTCACTTGGATTATATTGATTATGAGAATATTCCCAAATTGCCGGACAACAGCGTGGCCAAAGCAGATATCCTGAAATACGGACAGCCTGTGCCTGAGGTGTGGAAATATATGCTGAAAAATCCCGCCTATGTTGAAAAAGATATTGATTTGGAAAAAGCCTTGACCCGGGGCGGAGAAGAACTCACCTTTATGCGCGGCGGTTCGCTGCCTTGCCGTGACGGGGACACAATTATAGATGCCCGTGATGACAAGGCGGCTTATTATACCGTAACCGATTCTGACACTCGCTATGCGTATCTGGAATGCCTTTTCCGGAAAACCGGTATCGGAAACGGCAATATCCTGCTGGGCAATACGGTTTTGAACCTTGAAGCGGAAAAAGACCAGCTGGTCAAAGCCGAAAAGAAATCGGACGTCGCCGGTGCAAATCCGAGCGAACTGGGGATTTTCCTGAAATATGAAGACAACAAATTATATGTCAGGGATATGCCGGTTGAAACCTATAAACGTCTGAAAGAAATTCAGGAAGACGATTCTTCCGAAGAAGAATACAAGGAAAATGTCCCGGATAATATTTATAAAAAAGCCGCTTTTTCCGAAAATCAGATCGGAAATTTTCTGCGCTTTGTTGATATGGAGATGGAATACCGGCAGATTTTGGAGGAACTTTCCGCCAAAATCGAGGAAACCAAAGCAGACTTGTTTGCCGAATTTAAAGAAGCCGGCTTTACGCCGTCTGAAGATTTTGACCTGAGCAATGAAGAAGATTATAAACAGGCCCGGGAGACACTGGACGGCCTCAAAAACAACAACATAACGGCCGCAGAGGAAATGCTTGAAGATATTGCCAACCCGGAAAATGATGTTGTGAATGACCGAAAAATCAGAGGCGAGAATGTCATCAATGCACTGAAACAGGATGAAACCGAATTGCTTAGCCTGTCGGAAGACGACGCCCCCGGCAGCGCGCTGGATGAACGCCTCAAAACCGAACAGGCCAATCAGGAAACCGCTCAAAAATATCAGGAAGAGGCCGATAAAGCCTTTGAAGATATGCTGAACAATTTCCCGGCACCGTACTGTGCCTCATATTAAGTATGGAAAAAGAAAATGGAAGAAAAAAAAATAGAAGCAGCCAAAACGCTTTCGCTGACCGACGGATCGGGACAGACACACAAATTTTTGAATGAAGCCGAAAAAGAAACCGTCAGTGCCAAACAAAATTACTACAAATGGCTGTCCCGGATGTTTATTTTTTTCGCCGTTTTGTCATTAATAGTGTTTATGAGCGCTTCTTTGGCACTGTTTAATCTGGCGCCGCAGGTGAGTGTGGAGCCTTTTCTGATAATCAAACAGGATGCTTCCGAAAACATTGTCCGTTATGAACCGATTTCAGATGACATGGCTTCGCAAACGCAGCTGATGGAAATGTTTGTCAAGCAATATGTTATTCTCCGCAACACGATTCTCCGGGACGAAAGTGAGATGATGTTGCGCTGGTATCCCGGGGGAATGGTCAATTTCCTTTCATCCGACTATGTTTTTTCCGAATTTGATACTTATCGGCGTAATGTCTGGCAGACAATGCTCGACAGTAAAATTGTCCGTGAAGTTGAAATCATTTCGGCCGAACGCGTCGGCGGCGAAAAAAGCTCTGTCTGGAAAGTTGACTTTCGAACCTTTGATTTATCTGAATATACCCGGGACAACAAAACACGGGGCATGAGGCTCAGGATTCGTTACTGGACAGCCTCTGTAACGGCCTTCTTTTTCAGAGAACGGCAGTTCGTTGGCTTGCGGCTGATTAATCCGATAGGTTTTACGGTTGTCCGCTATTCACAAACAGAAGTTGAGTTTTAAAAAATCCACATAAGTTGGGGATTTCCAGAGCTGGACATTAGACTTTTAAAATAAAAAAGTATATCAATAAAACAGTATACTATAAAAATAAAAGCGCAAAATATTATGAAAGGCCTGAAATGTCTAAAAAAATACTCATCCTTTTTGTCGTGCTGTTTTTAACGGCCTGTGGCGTGTTCGGCTCTTATTATGAAGCAGAACCG
>CALXTH010000011.1 GCA_944391365.1 uncultured Alphaproteobacteria bacterium
TCTCGATATCTTTTTTTATTTCTTTTCCGGCATTATATCCTTTATTTACTTAAAAATTCTTAATCACAAGCCGGCGGAAGCTGAGGCAGCTTCACCCCATCAGTTAACGGTTGAGAGTTTGGGGCAAAGAAAGCGCGTTGCTCAGATTGTGCTGCCACTGAGATGGGGCTTATTGTGTTTTGGGAGATAGATTTGGGATTGATATACAAAGAAACCGCCGGAAAATCCGACGGTTTCTTTAGGAATTATGAAAGGTAGATGAGACAGCCTATGAATATGCAACCCACAAGCATCAAAAATATTCCAAAGCGAATACAACAATAACCACTCCTTTCGTTTTTGGGAATCCCTTCTTCTTTCTCCTCTTGAAGAGTCTCGTTCCCCATATCAATAAAAGCGCATCCGGAAAAAAAGGATGGTATGATTAATATCATTATACTCCCCGCGAGACAAAGATTTCACCGCCCATAAGGGGTTCGGGGGCGCCGGTCGTTGTCGGAAAAGTAATCGGCAAACCGGCCAGTCGGCGGGCCGCCAGAAAAGCAAAAGCCTGGGCCTCGATTGCATCTGAATTCCAGCCGACATCGCGCGCAGTTTTAACCTCTATCCCCGGCAGACGCTGTCGGATAAAACGCACCATTGTGGGGTTGTTGGCACCGCCGCCACAAACAATCAGGCTCTTAGGCGCCTCCGGCAAATAAAAACTCACGGAATACGAAACCGCCTCCGCGGCAAAAGCCGTCGCCGTTGCCGCCCCGTCTTCAAGCGACAACCCTTCCAGATGTTCAAGCTTTTCATTAAACAGATTGCGGTCAATGGATTTGGGCGGATATTGCGCAAAATATTTATGTTTCATCAAATTAGCCAAAATCCGCTCATTGATTTTGCCGCTGATGGCCAGGCGGCCATTGTAATCCATGTGCATTCCCCCGTGCCTAAGCACCCAGTCGTTGACCGGAGCATTGCCGGGGCCGGTATCAAAAGCCAGCATTTCGCCATTTGCCCCAATCCAGGTAATATTTGCTACTCCGCCGATATTGAGCACGGCCACCGGCTTTTCCATTTCGGCACACAAAGCCGCATGAAATACCGGTACCAACGGCGCTCCCTGTCCTCCGGCCAAGACATCGGCGTTGCGAAACCGGCTGACAACCTTTATTCCGGTCAGATCAGCCAGCAGCTGCCCGTTGCCGATCTGGTGTGTATAATGGTTTTCCGGCTCATGATGAATTGTGTGTCCGTGAAAACCGATAAGCCCGACCGGCTCATCTTCTGCCGCCAGAAAATCTTTAACCACTTCGGCATGAAAACGGGTTAAAGTCTCTTCTACGGCTTTGATTCTCTGCCGGTTTTCTTCAGTGTCGGGCTTTGTTCCCAAAACAGACCGGATGGCCTCACGCAGCTCATCGTCATACGGCACGGTATAGGCTCGTCCGAAAGCATAAATGTCGATGCCGTCAGTCTCAATCAGGGCGATATCCACACCATCAAGCGATGTCCCGCTCATTAAACCGATGACCCTGACGCTTCTGATTGTATCCATTAAAAATTTTTTACCTCTTCGCTTGCACTATTTTATTTATATGTTAATATCCTTAAGACTTGTTTAATTAATAATCAGGGAAAGGAACGATGAGCAATTTTAAATCCCAATTTATCAACATTATGGTTGAGCGCGGCTTTTATAATCAATGCACAAACGAGCAGGGATTTGACGACTATCTTTATGAATGTGAAAAAAGCGGCAGGCCGGCGGTTGGGTATCTGGGGTCCGATCCGACGGGTGACAGCCTGCATGTCGGGCATATCGTTCCTTTGATGATGATGCGCTGGTTTCAAAAATGCGGACACAAACCGCTGACTTTGGTCGGCGGGGCGACGGCGCGCATCGGTGACCCATCCGGAAAAGACAAACTCCGTCCGTTTCTTGATGAAGAAACCCTGAAACACAACATTGCCGGCTTAAAAAAATCTTTCGGCAAGTTTCTCTCTTTTGGCAGCGGAGCCAATGAGGCGGTCATGGTTGACAACTGGGACTGGTTCAAAGATATTAATTATCTTTCGTTTCTACGTGATATCGGCACTTATTACTCCGTCAACCGTATGCTGACGATGGAAAGTGTCAAATCGCGTCTGGACAGGGAACAGCCGATGAGTTTTTTGGAATTTAACTATATGCTGCTGCAGGGATATGATTTTTGCGAATTATATCAAAAATATGGCTGCCGGGCACAGATTGCCGGCTCGGACCAATGGGGCAACATCACCTCAGGGACTGAGCTCGGCCGCCGCAAATATGATGTCGAGCTGTTTGGTTTTACCAGCCCGATTATCACCGATTCCAACGGCAAAAAAGTGGGCAAATCCGAGGGGAATGCCGTCTGGATTAATGAAGAAAAATTGCCGGCTTATGATTATTATCAATATTTCCGCAACATCGGTGATGCCGAAGTCGGCAAATGCCTCCGGATTTATACGGATCTGCCGATGGATGAAGTCAGACGCCTTGAAGCTTTGAAAGACAAAGAAATCAACGAAGCCAAAAAGATTCTGGCCTTTGAGGCGACCAAAATCTGTCGCGGTGAAGCTGAAGCCCTGGCCGCACAGCAAACGGCGGTTCAGACTTTTGAACAGGGCAATGCCGGCGGGGATCTGCCGACGCTTAAAGTCTCATCCGTTGAGGGAATGCCGGTTATTGATGCCTTTTTGCAAATCGGCTTTGTCGCCAGCAAAGGTGAAGCCCGCCGTCTGATCAAACAGGCCGGTTTAAAACTCAACGATAAAGTGATAACGGATGAAAACTATAAACTTTCTGCGGCAGACCTGATTGACGGTCAGACCAAATTATCGCAGGGCAAAAAGAAACACGGCTTGCTCAAATTAAATTGAAAAAGGAGGCATCAGCCTCCTTTTTTTTACGGTCTGAGGACCGGACGGAGGAAGCTGTTATTATTGTCATAATGCTTATAGTCAGCAGCTCTTTATAAATATAAAAGGACATAACAATATAATAATCTATATTATATGCAATTTATATTTGACAGCAGCGTCTTCCTGTTATAGACTCCTTTTCAGTTTTAACTGATAAACTGATGTTTTTGTTTTTAACCATTATCATGAATATGATGCAAAAGTTTTTTATAATATATTGTTTTTCCATTATTATCCCTTAGGGGATATACTTTAGTTTGCACATAGATCAAATAACCAGTTTGCTGTTCCGGAGAAATTCCGGCCGTTTTCAGAATAATCCACCTTATTGAATTTGAGTATAAAAGCGATGAAACATTATGCTGATGTCAAGGCAAAGCCTGACTTTGTCGAAGTTGAAAAAGAAGTCCTGAAATTTTGGGAAGAAGATAAAACGTTTGAAAAATCCGTGCACAACCGCGACGGCGCTGCCGAGTTTGTGTTTTATGATGGGCCGCCGTTTGCCAACGGAACACCGCACTACGGGCATATTATGGTGTCTTATGTCAAAGATGTGGTCGCCCGTTTTCAGACCATGAACGGCAAGAAGGTCGAGCGCCGGCTGGGCTGGGACTGCCACGGGCTGCCGGCCGAAATGTCTGCTGAAAAGCAACTCGGTGTTTCCGGCCGCAAGCAGATTGAGCAGTATGGTATTGAAAAATTTAATGATTTCTGCCGGGCGGATGTTTTGAAATATTCCGGTATCTGGGTTGATATGTTCAAGCGTATCGGCCGCTGGGTGGATTTTAATCATGATTATAAAACGATGGATCTGCCGTTTATGGAGAGTGTCATCCATAATTTTAAAGACCTGTATGACAAGGGACTGGTCTATGAAGATTATCGCGTGCTTCCTTATTCCTGGGCGGCGGAAACCCCGTTGTCAAATTTTGAGGTCAATCAGGGATATAAGGACAAGACCGATAACGCCATTACGGTCATGTTCAAACTTGAAAACGGCATGAATATGCTGGTTTGGACGACAACCCCATGGACGCTGCCCTCAAATTTGATGTTGGCCGTGGGGCTGGATATTGATTATGCCGTTATGGAAGAAGCCGGGCAAAAATATGTTCTGGCGCAGGCTTTGCTCGGCCGTTATAAAAAGCAGCTTGAGCATGCGCAGCAAGTGGACACGATTAAAGGCCGCGCGCTGGTCGGCCTGAGTTATGAGCCGATGTTCCCTTATTTTAAGCATTTGAAAGACAAAGGGGCGTTTAAAGTCCTGAGCGGGGAATTTGTTTCAACCGAAGACGGTACCGGTATTGTTCATATCGCACCGGGATTTGGTCAGGATGACTTTGAAGCCTGCCGCGCTTATGATGAAAATTTTCCGGTGGTTTGTCCGGTTGACGAGGCCGGAAAGTTTACCGCTGAGGTTCCCGATTATGAAGGAATGCAGGTTTTTGAAACCAATGAACCAATTATGCAGTTGCTCAAAGAAAAGGGTATTTTGGTCAAAAAAGAGCAATATACCCACTCTTATCCGTTCTGTTGGCGCACAGATACGCCGCTGATCTATAAAGCGATGTCGTCATGGTTTGTCAAAGTGACTGATTTCCGGGATGAGATGGTGGCTAATAACCAGCAAATCAACTGGGTGCCCGAGCATATTAAAGACGGGCGTTTCGGCAAATGGCTTGAGGGCGCGCGCGACTGGTCGATTTCACGCAACCGGTTCTGGGGGACGCCTATTCCGGTCTGGAAATCTGATAATCCGCAGTTTCCGCGTATTGATGTTTTTGGTTCTATTGCAGAAATCAGGGAAAAAACAGGTTTTGAAGTGACAAACCTGCACAAGCCTTATATTGATGATGTGGTTTATCCCAATCCTGATGATCCGTCGGGTAAAAGCATGATGCGTCGCGTGGGCGATGTGTTTGATTGCTGGTTTGAATCAGGCTCCATGCCGTACGCACAGATTCATTATCCGTTTGAAAACAAAGACTGGTTTGAAAACCATTTCCCGGCCGATTTTATTGTCGAGGCCATGGATCAGACCCGCGGCTGGTTTTATACCCTGACGGTGTTGGCAACCGCGCTGCACCACAAACCGGCTTTCAAAAACTGTATCTGTACCGGTTTGCTGATGGCCGAAGGCGGGCAAAAGCTCTCCAAACGCCTGAAAAACTACCCGGATCCGAATGAGGTTCTGGAGACTATCGGTTCTGATGCTCTACGGTGGTTTCTGGTTTCATCACCGGTGCTGAAAGGCGGGAATCTGGCCGTTGACAAAGAGGGCAAAGAAATTGCCAAAGCCTCCCGCGTAGCGCAGATTCCACTGTGGAATGCTTTTTATTTCTTTACGTTGTATGCCAATGCCGAAGAATACCGGGCCAAAGAAATCAGCCATTCAAGTGAGGCGATTGACAACTATATTCTGTCAAAGCTGAAACACCTGCGCGATACGGTCAAATCCGGGCTTGACAGCTATGATGTTGCCGTGGCAACAAATGAGGTTGCAACCTTTATGGAAGTGTTGAACAACTGGTATATCCGCCGGACCCGTGACCGTTTCTGGGAGGGTGATGCTCAGGCTTTTGATACGCTTTACACAGTTTTGGTTAATGTGGTCAAGATTATTGCACCGTTGATGCCTTTTGTCAGCGAGCATATCTTCAAGACCCTGACCGGTGAAGAATCCGTTCATCTGGCTGACTATCCGTCGCTTTCAGACATCAGCTATGACGCCGCTCTGGTCGAGCAGATGGATTTTGTGCAGGATTTGTGTTCAACAGCCAAGTTCATTCGTGAAGAAAAAAATCTGCGTAATCGTCTGCCGCTGCAAAGTCTGACGGTTGTCGGGGCGCGGCTTGAGCCGGCGTATCAGGAAATTGTCAAAGACGAGCTGAATGTCAAAGAGGTTTGTTTTGATGAACATCTGGACGTTTATGCCGCCAAGAAAGTTTATCTGTATACACCGCTGCTGGGCAAAACCCTCGGTAAAAATATGGGGGCGGTGATGGCAGCTTATAAGCAGGGGCAATGGGCCTTGAATGCTGACGGAACACTGGCGATTGCCGGGCAAACTTTGGGCAAAGACCTGTTTGAGGTGCGTCTGGAGATGAAAGACGGGGTGGCCGGCAAGGCTTTTGCCGATAACAAAGCCGTTGTCACTCTGGACACCACGGTAACCGATGTCTTGCGCCGGGAAGGCATGGCCCGGGATTTTGTCCGTCTGGTTCAGACTTTGCGGAAAGATAAAGGGTTCAATATTTCTGACCGTATTGAATTGTGTTATGCAACAACGGATGCCGAGCTGGCGTTGGCGCTTGACGAAAACAAAGCTTATATTGCCGAGCAGGTTCTGGCCGTTAAGGTTGAGAACAGTTGTTCCTCCGGTACGGAAGCCGATATTGAGGGGAAACAGCTTGTTTTCGACGCCAAAATCAGTCATATTAAAGTTGCGTAAAGAGAACCCGGGCAAGGTGTTCCGGTTGATTAGTGGCGGACTGATTGAGGCGTAAAATATACGACATGTATTTTGTGCCTGTTGTGAGAAAGGTAAAGGCCCGGTAATTCCGGGCCTTGTTTTTTTGTATTTTTTAATCTAATAAGAATCGAATACCGGGCGACCACAGTAGTCGTTGGCGTAGCTGCCGCTGGTCACAGAGCCATCAGACATGCTCATGCGGAAGAGGCGGCCGTTATCGAAAGTAGACGACCAATACCAATTATCCGCAAAATTTTGTCCTCCTAATGCGACACTCAGATGGTTAATCTTCGATTTATTGTTATAAATAAGCTCGAGCTCATCCAAAGTAGGTAATCTGCCTTTACCACAGAACGCTCTGGCGGCTTGAGTCTCTGCAACATTCCAATACATGGTCTCGCTGTTGCCGTTTTTGGTATTCTCAATTGCCACAAAGAAGCCCATGCCACTGGCTCGAACACCTACAACCTTACCGTCGCAATAATACTGGTCTCCGACAATGCCTTCCGTCGGCGTCTCTTTCTGACAGCTGCCGTCTTTCCATTTATAGCCGCTTGAACACGTGCATTGAGTATATTTACCCCCGCAGGCGGAGCCTGCGCCACCGGCGTAGCCGGTACCTGTGCAAGTCAAAGTAAAACCATATTTATTACAGAATGATTTTTCACATTCCTCTTCATTTACGCCCAAACACGCCCATTTGTTGCCGAATGGACATTTGACACCCTTGCCGCCGTTGCAGGAGGTTTCAGT
This sequence comes from uncultured Alphaproteobacteria bacterium, assembly GCA_944391365.1. Lineage (GTDB taxonomy): Bacteria > Pseudomonadota > Alphaproteobacteria > RF32 > CAG-239 > HGM16780. Next base: position 7,157 of record CALXTH010000011.1, read on the forward strand.
ATAACCCAAAGTTTCGCAATTTGTTGTTTCTACGCACTGGGCATTCACAGTTAAAGGAATAAAGGACAAACTTGTCCCCAAGAGTAAAAATTTAATTTTCATAACTAAGCTCCATTGTTTTGTTAAAACAACACCGCTTTAGCTATGAAAACTAAGGCGGTGAGGAGCTGAAAACTGCGCTATCAATGCAGTCGCTGTTATTCGTCATATCGCGAACCCCGAAGGCAGTAACCCGAAAGTTAAAGGCAATATCCTTATTTACCAGCACTCCACACCATAGTGGATATTTTGATAGCAGGTGTTTTCAGACACCACAGCCGGTTTTCCTGACTGCATAATCAGAATACCACAACAAAGGGGCCTTGGCAAGCTCTTTTTCATGTAATCACGAATTTGGAATTTTCAAGGCAGGCGTTGTCCGGGTGATTTTTTCTCTATTGACCGGTAGGGGAAAATGTGATATATTTCGGGAAGTTAAATATTATAAACATTTATTATTATGAATACAAAAATCAGTCATGTTACAAAAGAAGACCGGGAAATTGTCAAAGTAGACAAAGGCAATGTGATTTACTTTCGGGAAAATGGAAACGGATACACAACTGTTCAGCGTTTTGCCGTTAAACCGGAACGTTATGCGGAAAAAATTTTTCTGAAGCATTTTTGGCCCTGGCAGCGGCGGAAACACATTCTGACCCTTTATAAGGTTGTGGGGACGATTGTCGGCGTGGCCGTGGATGGAAAGCTTTTGTATCTGGTTAAACCTGAAGATTATTCGGAGGGTCTGCGGCAGAGAATCGCGGTGGAAGAGCAAAAGTATCAAAATTTTTTACAACAGGCACAGAAGAAGATTTGTGCGTTGAGGGAAGAATGGAGGCTTTTGCCGGTCACTATGATTGCCCGACTGGAGTATCTGCTGGCTCATATGGAGATGACCGAAGAAAATCTGGAAAAACTGGCGACAGAATTGGCTTTTTGTGCGGAGGTCAATGTTTTATTTAAACTTGATCCCGGAAAAATCTGTACGGCGGTGCCCGAATGGCTTAAAGCCCACGGGTATGTCAAGCCTGACGGAACATTTTTCAAAGAACATTTGTGGTTCTTCAAAAACGGATATAATGCGCTGGTTTATGATTATGGGGTCATGCGCGGGGAAGAGCTGACCAAAGAGAAATTTTCCCGTTATTATGACAAGTTGAAGTTTTATACCATTGAATCGCCGTGGTTCAAATGCCGAATCAATGACGAAATGATGGAAGCTTTTCTTCTTGAGCAAAAAGAGTCAAAAAATTAATCTTTTGCTTTTAAAATCAGTAGCCGGTACAGAGATGTATCGGCTGCTTGTTTTTTTGATATTGATATTCAGGAAAACAGCACCTAAATTTAATATCATACAGGTCATCATTGTGGCGGAGGGGACAAAATGCAGGATAATCTGCCGGAACTGAGAGATATTCATCTGCCGGAAGGGGTTTCTTTCTGGCCGCCGGCTTATGGCTGGTGGGTTTTGCTGGCGGGGATTGCCGTCGCCGCTGTTTTGTGGACAATTATCCGCCGGCTTATCCGGAGAAGCCGTAAAAAATATGCGTTGAGGCTTTTGGCTCAATGTCCGCTGAATGATATTTATGCTGCCCGGGAAATCTCGAAAATCCTGCGGCGAATCTGCGTGTTGAAGTATAAATCTGCCGCCGCCCTGTTCGGGCAGGCATGGCTCGATTTTCTGAATGACCATTGCAAACATAAACTGTACGGAAACGCAGCGACGCTGCTTTTGAATGCGCCGTATATCAAGCCCGACAGCAATGATTATAACAGTAATGAGGTGGATGAACTGCGGGAATTTTGCCGCGACTGGATCGGAGAGAATCTATGAATCATTTGATGTATCCGGAAATGTTATGGCTGTTGTTGCTGCCGCTGGTTTTTCGTTATGCCGTTCCGGTGGCAAAAGGGTTGCACGGTGATGCGCTCAGGGTGCCTTTTCTCCGGGATTTGGAAAAAATCAATCTGAAAGCCGGCGGTATTTGGAATATGCGGACACATGACGACAAAAAGTTTTCGTTGCCGCTGATGCTGCTTTATCTTATCTGGGCTTTGCTGGTCTTTGCCGCCGCCCGGCCGCAATGGGTCGGCGAGCCGGTCAGGCTGCCGGGGATGAGCCGTGATATTCTGTTGGTGGTTGATATTTCAAATTCAATGAAAGAACCTGATTTTGTGCTGAACAACCGTCGCGTCGACCGGCTGACCGCGGTCAAAAAAACGGCTTCGGAGTTTATCAGAAAAAGGGTTGATGACCGAATCGGTTTGGTTTTATTCGGGGCTCAGGCTTATTTGCAGGCGCCGATTACGTATGACAAAAAATCCGTTGAGGAAATTTTGTGGGCGACGGATGCCGGTATGGCCGGGAACTCGACTTCTATCGGTGATGCAATCGGGCTGGCGCTGAAATCACTGAAAGGCAGCAAAGATATTGAGAAAAAAATCATTATCCTGATGACTGACGGAGAGAACAACAGCGGCTCGCTGACTTTGCCGCAGGCTATTGAACTGGCCAAGGAGGAAGGCGTTAAAATTTATACCATCGGGGTCGGCTCGGACACATCTCTGGTTCAGTCCATTATGGGGTTTCGGCTGGCCTTGCCCAGCGGACTTGATGAAGACAGCCTGACCGAAATTGCCGAGGCGACAAAAGGAACTTATTTCAGGGCAAAAGACAGCGGCTCGCTGCAAAAGATTTATGCCGAAATTGACCGGCTGGAGGCCTCCGAAAATGAGGCACAATTTATCAGGGAGACAAAGGAGCGTTTTTATTGGCCGTTATGCGTTGCTTTGGGGCTGATTATGATTTTGGTTTTAGGAATAAGGAGAAAGTAAAATGCAGGATTTTATTGCCAATTTTCACTTTCTGCGGCCGTGGTGGCTGGCGGCATTGCTTCTGCCGGCGGTTTTTTACTGGAGATTTTTCAGAAATGTCCGGGGATTATCATCCTGGGTTAAGGTCTGTGACAAAAAGCTGTTGGATTTTCTGTTGATCAAAGGCAGTTCGGGACAGCGGAAAATTGTTGTCCGGACGGCTATGGCCGGTATTATCACCCTGATTATCGCTTTGGCCGGGCCAACGTGGAAGAAAGAGGAAATTCCAAGCCTTACTCCGCAAAATCCGCTGATGATTTTGCTGGAAGTTTCATCAGAAATGGACAAGAGAGATATCACGCCCAGCCGCCTTGCCCGGGCAAAGTTTAAAATCAATGATTTGCTGGAAAGTTTCGGCGGGCAGCAAGGCGGGATGATTGTCTATTCCAAAGAGCCTTTTTTAATTACGCCGATTACTGATGATATTAAAATCATTACCAATCTTTTGCCGGAAATCAATCGTTCGGTTATGCCGGTTAACGGCAGTCGTTTGGACAGAGCCATTGATTTTGCCGCTAAAAAGCTGAAGGACAGTGGTTTCGGACAGGGAAACATTGTTATTTTTGCGGCAGATGGCGGACAGAATTCGGCCCAAGCCATTGAGGCGGCCCGAAAAGCGTTGGTCAGCGGATATCCGGTTTCGGCGGCGGCCGTCAATAGCAACGGCTCAAAGCAACTGGAGGCGATTGCTGAAAGCGGTGGCGGCGTTTATAGCAGGATGACCGCCGGAGACGGGGACATCAGAAGGATTTCGGCGTTTATGAGTGAAAATTTAAATCAGGAGTTGAAACAGTCTGAGAACAAGCGCTCGGTCTGGCTTGATTATGGCTATTATCTGGTGTTCATCCCCCTGCTCTGTTGTCTGTATTTTTTCCGCAAAGGATTGCTGGTTTTGTTTTTTCTGGCGGCGGGGACGGCTAATGCTTCAGCCGGTTTTTTCCTGAATGACAATCAGGAGGGGTTGAGAGCTTTTAATCAGGGCGATTATCAGGCCGCGGCCGAATATTTTAAAGAACCGGCATGGAAAGGCTCCAGCTTGTATAAAAGCGGAAATTATCAGGCCGCTTTGGCTGAATTTGGCAAAGGCAGCGGGGAGACTGCTTTGTATAATCAGGGAAACGCACTGGCTAAAAGCGGACAAATTGACGAGGCCATTGCCAAATATGAAGATGTTTTAAAATTAAATCCAAATCATGAGGATGCCAAATTTAATTTGGAATATCTGAAGCAACAAAAAGACCAACAACAGAATCAACAACAAAACCAACAGAATCAGAATCAGAATCAAAATCAAGACCAGAATCAGTCGCCGCAACAGAATCAAGGTCAGACAGGGGCTCAGAATCAAGAGCAGCAGGAAAGTTCTTCAGAACAAAATTCTTCTTCAGGACAGTCTCAGGATTTGTCTCAAGATCAATCCGATACTGAAGAAAGCGCTCAGCCGAAAGGAAATCCCCAGAATGAGGCAACCGGCGAAGCAACAGATGGAAATGCCGGACATCGCAGCGAATCGGGCGAAGAAGATAATGAGGCTTCCCGGGAGGGTGGTGGTTCTGATGAAGCTCAAAAAAATTATGATGAGAAGACGCAGGCCCGGGAGCAACAGTATCGTAATATTCCCGAAGACAGCGGCGGGCTGCTCAAGGCATTTATTCGAAAAGAATACCGCAAAAATCGATATGGAGAGTAAAAAATGAAGAAATTCTGGCTTATTTTACTGGCCGTTTTTGCTTGTATTTCCGGGGCTGAGGCGGCCGGTTTGCAGGCAGAAGTCGACCGCAACATTCTACCCCAGGGTGAAACTTTTGTTTTGTCAATAAAATATGACGGAGGAAAAACCAACCAACAGCCTGATTTCAGCGTGTTGGAAAAAGATTTTAGTATTTTTTCCATGGGAACATCTTTTTTTTTTTATTATATTAACGGAAAGATATCCCAATCTCAGGAATGGCAGCTGGTCTTGATGCCGCGTGCAACCGGACAAATATAAATTCC
>CALXTH010000012.1 GCA_944391365.1 uncultured Alphaproteobacteria bacterium
ACAAAACAAGGCTCGGCAAGCACCGAGCCTTTAAGCTTTCCGTCAACTCTATCTGAGCATCGCGCTTCATTAGCCGCAGGACAAGCCACAGCTAACTGACGGGGTGAAGCTGCCTCAGCTTCCGGCGTCCGTTTGCTCAGGTCGTGCGGGCAACGGTAAGCAAATCAATAGAGCGGGGATGAGCCGAACGCAAAGCTTTGGCACATTCTTTGAGGGTAGAACCGGTCGTCATCACATCGTCAATTAAGACAATCCGCCGCCCTTTGAACTTTTGCGGATGTTTGACGCTGAACGCACCGCGCACATTACGCCGTCTGATTTTGCCGCTGAATTCCACCTGTGGCCTGGTTCGCCGATGACGCACCAAAGCCGAATATTCCACCGGAATTCCCGTCAGCTTGGAAAGCTCCTTGGCCAACAGAGCCGATTGATTATATTTGCGCTTAATCAACCGCGTATAATGCAACGGCACCGGAACCAACATATCCGCCCCGGCCGCCCAGATATCTTTTCCGGCAATTTTGAGCCATTTGGCCAATAACAGGGCATGATCCGTCCGGTCATAAAATTTGAAGGAAATAATCAACGGCTTGCTGAAATCGTCATAATGCACGGCCGCGCGCCCGAACCTGAACCACGGATGTTTTTCCCGTGCACAATCCGGACACAACAAATGATCGTGCTTCAGCCCGGAAATATCCTCAAAAGGACGCCCGCAGCGGGAACAGTAAGGTGCTGAAATAAAATTAATCTGATTAAAACAGGTTTCACATAAACTGTCATCGTCGCCAATAATCCGTCCGCATTTTTTGCACCGCGGCGGCAACAACAAATCAATGATTTTTCTCAGAAAACCGGACATCGGACAATGTTGGATTATGGTTGTAAAAGAGCCTGCAGCTGCTCGTGAATATGGCTGATACGGTCAACAACAATCATCCCGGCATGGCGCATAATGTCTTTTTTGTCCTGAGCCGTCACCTTTCCGCCGGAAATAATATCGCCGGCATATCCCATCTTATGCCCGAAAGGAATAGTGTTTCCGGCCACAAAAGCAATAACCGGTTTTTTGATATCCATTTCTTTGTAATGCCTGGCTGCGGCCTCTTCAAAAGCACCGCCGAGCTGACCGATAAGAACAATGGCATCGGTTTCTTCATCGGTACTGAACTTCTCCATAGCGTCAAGAAAATCCATACCGATAACCATATCATCCCCCAGACCGATAACGGTTGACTGCCCCATTTTTGCCCGGTTGATTTCCAAAACAGCCTCATAAGTCAGGGTCGACGAACGGGAGACAACCCCCACCCGGCCTTTGCGGTGAATATTCTCCGGAAAAATTCCGAGCCGGGCTTCTCCGGGAGTAATAATTCCCGGGGTGTTGGGGCCGATAAAAGTTGTGTTACTTCCTTTCAGAATACTGCGGATTTCCATCATATCCTGAATAGGCACGCCGTTGGCGATACAGACAATCAGTTCAAGCCCGGCCTCAGTCGCTTCTGTCGTTGCATTTTTGACGGAACGGGCCGGAACAAACATAACCGAGGCATTGGCGCCGGTCTCGGCCATAGCCTCTTGAACAGAGTCAAAAACCGGAATCCCCAAATGCTCTGTACCGCCTTTGCCCGGCGTAACCCCCGCCACAATATTTGTCCCGTAATCCAAAGACTTCCGGACATGGAAAGAGGCCTGCGTACCGGTAATACCCTGCACCAGAACTTTAGTGTCTTTGTTTACCAAAATAGCCATTTATTCGCTCTCCTCCATGGCGGTAATCAGCTTGTCGACGGATTCTTCCATCGTGTCGGCAATAATCAGCGGCAGCCGGGAGTTGATAAGAATTTCGCGGGCCGCATCTTTGTTTGTTCCCTCAAAACGCACCACCAGCGGCACATTCAACCCGACTTCCGAAGCCGCGGCAATGATTCCTTCCGCAATCAGGTTACAGCGCAAAAAACCGCCGAGAATATTAATCAAAATGCCCTCAACTTTGGGATTAGTCATAATAATCTTAATCCCGGCGGCAATTTTGTCCCGGTCAACACCGCCTTTGACATTAAGAAAACAACAGGTATTAAGCCCTTTGGTGCGGATAAAGTCCATGGCCGCCATGGCAATCCCGTCACCGTTGACAATACATCCGATATTGCCGTCCTCAAATTCCCGGTATTGAAAGCCGGATTTCTCGGCGCGCAGTTCCCGTCCGCCTTCTTCATAATCATCTTGCAGCCGGTTGATTTCCGGATGCCGGAACATGGCATTGCCATCAAAAGACATTTTGGCATCCAGCGCTACAATCCGTCCCCGCCGGGTGACACCAGCCGGATTGATTTCGATCATCGTTGCATCATTTTCAATAAAAGCCTGGTGCATGGCGCTGATAAGCTTTGCAATATGCTTCCGGCTCGGTTCATTAAGCTCCAGAAAACGCCGCACCAGCTCAATCTGCCGGAGTGACGCGCCTTTCTTAAAATCAAGTTTAAGCTTAAGAACTTTTTTTGGCTCCTCGACAGCCTTGGTAATAATGTCTTTGCCGCCTTCCTCCAAATTGGCAATCAGCAGCGTCAGCGCCGGAACCACCCGATTAATCACCATCCCGGCATAAAACTTCTTCCGGACTTTTTGAAAAGCCTCAACATAAATCCGGCTGACAAACTTTCCTTTGGGGCCGGTTTGCGCGGTAACCAATGTCCCGCCGAGCATTTGCTCCGCCTCCCGCACAATATCCCGCCGCCGCTTGATAAGACGAATGCCTCCTTTCCGGCTTTTACTGTCCAGAAAATACCCTTTTTCCCGGGCGCCGGACTGAATTTGTGCTTTCAACATCCACGGGCCGCGCAGCGACACATGAACAGCCGCCCGTTTGGCCTCATTGGGAGTATAAGCCACTTTGCCCCGCGGAATAAAAATACCGTAACGGGTTAAAATCTTTTTGGCTTGATACTCATGAATGTTCATGGCTGACTATCCTAATGTTTTTGCATAAAATTTAATTTTTTCAATCATGGCATTCAAACCATTGCGCCGGCTGGGGCTCAAATGCTCATGCAGCCCGAGGTCTTCAAAGATTCCGTCAATATCCGTTCGTGCAATTTCCTCTGCGGTTTTGCCTGAAAAAATTGTCAGCACAATGGCAACCAGTCCCTTGACGATGGCCGCATCACTGTCTCCCTTGAAAGACAGACGTTTGACCCCGTTTTGTTCCTGAATGACCGGAACCAGCCAAACTTGCGATTGGCAGCCTTCCACTTTCCACTCGTCTTTATGCCAGCTCTCTTCCAGTCCCTCGGCCTCTTCACCCAAATCAATCAAATAGCGGTACTTGTCTTCCCAGTCGTCCAACAGGCTGAAATTATCGGTTAATTCTTCCAAGTTCATCTTATAATCTAACTCCTTGTTTTTCTGTATTCTAAAGCCGCATTCGTCAGCTCTTGATAAATCCGGGAGGCAAAGACTTCCCCCTGAAGAGCCATGCGCTCCGGATGCCATTGGACGCCGATGGCAAAACCGCTGTAATTATTATATTCGATTGCCTCAATAATGCCGTCGGGAGAAATGGCCGAAACCATAATTTTGTCTTTGGGAACTTCCAGAACCATTTCCGCATGGGACGAATTAACCATGCAGTCAGTCTGCCCGGCGGCCTGCGACAATTTTGTATAAGGAGCAATCCCGACCCGGTGGGCATACATATTGGCACAAATTCCTTTATGAGGCAAGAGCTTGGCACCATCCGGAACAGGAGAAAGTTTTCCGCCGCGCATACCGGCCATCATCTGCATGCCGCCGCAAATCCCGAGCATCGGCAATTTGTGTGAGACAGCAAAGTCAATGGCGTCAACATAAGCCTGCGTCCGGGGCGGCAAAGCCGAAAGCCGGGGCAGGGCAGCATTGTCCGGAACAAACCATTCCCGCGGGGTCGGAAAATTCCCCCCGGTCAATAAAAGCCCGTCCGTATCGGCAAGCTGTTCCTTGACATTATGATAATGAATCAGCTTAATATCCGCCCCACTGCCGGCGACAGCTTTGAGATAAGGTTCATCCAAGGCATAAGCATCGCCTTCGCGCCCGGCCAGAATACCGATAAGCGGCAGATCGCCTTTCGGCTTGTAGTCTTCGGGAACAAGCTCTGCCTGCGGATTCTGAGCCAAAACCGGCAAAAATACATCATCAGGGACGACATAAGTCATGCAGCTGGAATCAGAAAACTGCTTTTTTTGCATTAACACCCGTTTTCCCATGCAAAACCTCTTCTTAAAACAAATCAATCATAGCCCTTGCATCGTCACTGATTTTATCCAGAGACCAGGCCGGTTCCCACACAACCGTAACCGTCACATGGCCAGCCCCTTCGACCAAAGCAACGGCATCTGCCGTCTGCTGCGGCAAAATCCCGGCCACCGGGCAAGTCGGCGCTGTCAGAGTCATATCAATTTCAACATCTCCGTTTTCTTTTTGCCGGATATCATAAATCAGCCCCATATCATAAACATTAATCATGATTTCCGGGTCGCAAACGGTTTTCAAAGCTTCAATAATATCTTCCCTTGAAGCGTTTTTTTCATCAGCTGGTTTAGGTGAACCGGCATAAGCCTTAAAATCTTTGTTTAAAGCCTCTTCCTGCTGGACTAAGGCCTGCAACAGCTGCGCCTCGGTATCGTCAATCTTTTCAGTCATACTCAATCCGCCTCTTTAAGCCGTTCGATATCGGCACCAGCGCCTTTCAGTTTTTCTTCCAAATGTTCATAGCCGCGGTCCAGATGATAAACCCGGTTGACAATTGTTTCTCCTTCGGCAATCAATCCGGCCAGCACCAAAGCAAAAGACGCACGCAAATCGGTAGCCATGACCGGTGCGCCGTATAATTTCTTTACCCCGCGCACAATCGCCGATGCGTGTCCGTGCACATTGATATTGGCACCCATGCGCAACAGTTCCGGCACATGCATAAAACGATTCTCAAAAATAGTTTCCGTAACCATGGAAGCACCTTCCGCCGTCAACATCAAGGCCATAAACTGAGCTTGTAAATCAGTCGGAAAACCGGGATAAACATCCGTCATAATATCTTTGCCGACCAGTGTAGCTCCTTCAGCATCAACAACAATGCTGTTTGGTTTCTCCTGAATTTTGACACCCATATCCCGTAAAATATTCAAAGGAGTTTGCAAAGTTTCGGCTTGTGCGTTGATTAACTCGATTTTGCCGCGTGTGATTGCTGCCGCCACCGCATAAGAACCGGCCTCGATTCTGTCCGCAATCACTTTATGCCGGGCGCCATGAAGTTTCTCCACCCCCTCAATTGTCAGGACAGATGTTCCCTTCCCGGTAATTTTAGCCCCCATGGCATTAAGCAAATCAATCAGATCGCCGATTTCCGGTTCCTTGGCGGCGTTTTCGATTTTTGTTGTCCCGTCGGCCAAAACGGCAGCCATTAAAATATTACAGGTAGCACCCACCGAAGCAAAACGAAAAATAATATGAGCCCCTTTCAATCGCCCGTCAATATCGGCATGGACATAACCGTTTTTAATATCGATTTTGGCACCCATTTGCTCCAGCGCCGACAGGTGAATATCCATTGGCCGCGCCCCGATGGCACATCCGCCCGGCAGAGAAAGCTCCACATGTCCGGCACGGGCCAGTATCGGCCCCAAAACATAATACGACGCACGCATTTTACGAACATAATCATACGGAGCCACCAGACTGAGCAGCTGAGGTGTCCGGTATGAATAGGTCTTTGTTGGGTGTCCGTCAACAAAATCATCAAAAGAGTCGATTTGCGTGCCAAGCTGCTTCAAAAGGGCATTCATCGCTTTAATATCTGAAAGCATTGGCATATTGGTCAGCGTGACCGTCTCATCAGTCAGCAGACTGGCACAAATCAGCGGCAGAGCGGCATTTTTTGCCCCACTGATATAAATTTTGCCTTTAAGTTTTTTTCCGCCGATAATTTTAATCTTGTCCATGTCGGAATATTATCCTTTTTCAAAGTTTGTCTTTTGCAGCCATGCGCCGCTGCTTTTTTAATTTTTCGCGTTCCTCGGTCTGCTTTTTGCGCTTGAGCAGATTGCGCTGCAAGGCTTTGGCTTCCTTTTCAATCCTGATTTCCGAACGCTTTTTGATTACACTTTTGGATTCGTTTTCTATCATTAAATTCCTCTTGAACTAATTCAATGTCATATAATATGACAAGATATTTAAAAAAGCGATAAAATTCTGCAATTAAATTCCCCTGAAAACAAAACCAAAAAAAGAATCCTATAACGGATTCTTTTTTCAAATTAATCTTTCCGGAAAAAACTATTTCAGATAAGTTCTGAAAAAATGCTCGATTTTATCAAACGGAATTTTATCTTTTTGATCATACAAATCCACATGATTGGCATCTTTAACAATCAGGAGTTCTTTATTGTCGCCTTTGAGCTTTTTGTATGCATCTTCGCTGAAATAACGGCTGTGAGCTTTTTCCCCGTGAATCATCAGAACGGCATTTCTGATTTCCGGACTATATGTCAGAATAGGCATAGTCATAAAAGACAAGGCTGAGGTCATGTTCCAGTTTCCGTTGGAATTAATTGACCGGGCATGAAAACCTCTCGGTGTCTTGTAATAATGATAATAATCCTGAACAAACTGGGGCTCCTCACCGGTCAATTTATCAGGAAGCCCGGGCGCTTTGGCAAAAGTCCCGTTTTTGAAATCTTCGGTTCGCTGAGCATTAAGTTTTTCCCTCAAAGCATAACGGTCGTTTTCAGTCATTGCATCAAAATAACCGTTGGCATTAACGCGGCTCATGTCATACATGGTTGACGTGACCGTAGCCTTAATACGGGGATCCATGGCCGCAGCATTCAATCCCATGCCGCCAAATCCGCAGATGCCGATAATACCGATTCTTTCCGGGTCAGCCTCAGGCAAAACACTCAGAAAATCAACTGCCGCACTGAAATCTTCCGTATTAATGTCCGGAGACGCAACAGAGCGGGGTTCTCCGCCGCTTTCTCCGGTATAAGACGGATCAAACGCCAATGCGATAAAACCGCGTTCAGCCATCGTCTGGGCATAAAGCCCCGAAGCCTGTTCCTTGACCGCACCGAAAGGACCACTCACCGCAATAGCCGGAAGCTTTGTATCAGGTTTGTCTTTCGGCATATATAAATCGCCGCTTAAAGAGATACCGTAACGGTTTTTGAAATTGACTTTCACGACGCTGACTTTGTCGCTTGGCGCAAAAACTTTATCCCAGCCTTGATGTTTTTCCTGATTCGCCTGATGAAGATTTTCAGTCATTTGTTCTGCTCCTGATGATGTTGAAAAAGAAATAAACAGCCCGACCAGTGCGGGAAAAAATAATTGATAAAAAGTTGTTTTTGATTTTTTGCGCATGCGCTTTCCTTTCAAAGCAAACCTGTCACTGTCAGATAATTTTATAAATCACCCTTTACAAAATAGCAAATACTTATATTTTATAAAAAAATATGCTTTATCGGCAGCGAAACCAGAAGCATGAGCCTGATTGCCGAAATCATCGGACAACTGCGGGATAAACACCCCGGTATTTGCTGGCGTCTTTACAGCGGCAACAGATGTTTCAGCTCAAGATTACTGCCCATTAGTTTCAATCAAACTAAAACAGTCTATTCCTGTTTTAGCATATCGTAAAATTTTTTGATAATTTGCTTTATTAAAATTGTAACCATTTGTAAGAATGGGCGATCTGCCTTGTTCTATTGCGCATGCTAACCAATCAGAAACCATTTCTAAAAGATCTAAATCCGTCATTTTGTTACAATCATCATAATATTGTGGGTGATGAGAATTATGTTTATAATGATGTTCTATTGCTTTATTAACGAGAGCCTTTTCTTCTGTAGTTAAGACTCTGGCACGCTCTTTCTCATCCCCCAAAAGCATATACCCTAAAAACTCGTCATTACTAAATTTTGTTAAATCATGGGACTTTGCTCTTTCTAATAGACTATTTTCATCAAAATTAAGAGAATGGCCTATTTTAAGCATTATAGTTTTTACGAGTTCAATGTGTTTGTTTATACGTGCTTTATTTTCTTCTTCATAAAAAATTTTCATTGTTTTAACCTTGAATTGTATTTAGTTAACAAAGCATAATTTTTGATAACATCATTTACATCTTTTTGGCAAGCTCATCAAAATCAATATATAAAAAATTATATAAAGAAAAATACATTTTATGCAATTTTTATCTGAAACAATAAAAAAAAGTATCATCAGTTTATTATTTTATTTTTTTTCATCAATCCTCCTGCTAGACTTGGTATTCCTGATTTAAAAGCCCGACAATTCTTTCAAAATTGCTCTTTTCCAAATTCTCAAAAAATCGGACTGAATAAACACTTGTTTAAAAACAAAAATCCGCCACTTGGGCGGAAATATCAAAAATGGTGCGCTTTTGCTGTGCAATTATCGGACTAATGAATATGAGGATTTTAAGGAATTAATAAGAAAAATTGAGTTGTTTGAAGAGAAAAAATATATTTGAAAATCCAAATTTATTTTTGTAGTATACTTAAAAAGAGAGGTTACTATGAAAAAATTTATATTAACTACAATTTTAATGTTATTTGGGTGTTCGCAAATATCTTCTATAAATGCTCCAACCAGTATAGATATTGTCAGAGAACACAATTCAGATTGTATGGAGATGCGTAGATTTAAAGTTTTCCAAGTTTTTGATGATAATTATGCTTTAGCGAATGCTTGTACAGCAGGATATGGTGAAAATTTTTGTATTGGTGCGGTCGTTTTATTAACCCCACAACGTAATATTGAATATTATGATGAAATGTATGTATCTGCTCCTGATAATAAGTGTGCCGTTCAAGATGGTGTTTATAAATATGAAACAAGAAATAAAACCCATAAAACCGTTCCTGTAATACGTTTTGATTATGAATTCAGTTCGTCATCAGAAGAGGAAGATTTAGAGCGCTTCCATGATGAAATGGAAGATGTTCGCTATGAATGTAAATTGTCCGTAATCAATAATAAAAAACAAAATACGAAAGCTAATATAACCAAATGTGATTGTATTGTAGATTTTGTTACAAGAGAATTTTTGAGTCTAAAAGATAAAGAGCTAACAGAAATTGATGTAGAAAAATTTGGAAAAGAATTTTCTAAAAAACTAGAAAAGAAATGCGGAAAAATACCAGATTTTATGAAATAATAAAAATAATATTTATCGGGAGAAAGTGAATGCCTCAAAGCCACAGCCTTTAGGTTTCGAGAATATTTCAAAAGGCTTCAAAACAGAGATTTGATAAATACATGAAATCAGGCAAAAATGACGGCAAACAGCTTTGTTTTATGTTTTTTGAAAAACAAAGCGGCGGAAATTTCAATTCCGTATCGTCAAAGCAACTGAGAAAGCAAGTTAAATCAACAGGCTCAGGCTAATAATCGGGAATTTAAAAAGCTCTTGAATGATAAAGCTGATATGCTGTGGACTATAGCGGATTGATTATGCATAATAAATTATGATATTCTTATCTCCGTAATGAAAGTTATAGGTATTGGTTAATTATGCGAATATATTGTTTCAAAGTTTGTTTGTATGGATATTTTTTTTCTGTTCACAAACAGTACCCGCTGGGATATTATATTTATTTAAGCAATAAGTGATAACTTTCCTTTTTAAATACTATTTCTGACTATCAAGATAAAAATCTGATTCATTCAGATAAAATTCATCATAAATTCCCATTTTTTTCATTATAAAAGGAAGAATTTGATGAATTGTTCTCATTCCGACCAAGAGTTCGTTCATGTAAATATCCGGATGTAACCGAGCCTCATTAAGACCCAGACTTTGAGCTTCTGCCGCTGCTCCGATTTCACTGCTCTCCCGATAAATAAGATCTGTCAATTCTGCTCTCAATGGCACACCATGACGTATAGCCGTCAATTTAACAATATCCAGCCATTCTGCATATTCGGCCAACACAATTTTTCTCAACGATCTGAAAGAAGGAGCAAATTTTTCATCAGGAGTCTGTTTTGCGGCGGCCAACTCAATCAAACATGGTTCAATATTCACCGCCGGTGTCATGTCAAAATTCAGCACTTCATCATCCATCAGGTCACTGATATAGGCCTGATAAAACCCGCTTAAATTTGTCAATGTTTCAAAAATATCATAAATCAACGCCGCAATCGGATTATTTATAGCAATCTCAAAAGGTACCGTTTGATCATTATCATAATGCATATAATCATAATCAATATCCAAATCTTCAGGAAATACTTGCGGAATAATCACGCCCATATCATTCAAAACCTGCATTGTATTTGCGCATAAAAGTTTTGGTGTGTCTGTCAGTTGGTAAGGTTCATATCCTGTTTCGTCATTTTCAACAGCCTGTTCCGCCAAAAACACAATAAGCTTTTCCCATTTTTTTGCCTGTTCCTCAGAACCGGTCAACAATATAAAGTCCGGATAATCTATCTGAGAAAGATTCAACATTGCCCTTAACTTATTCTCCATCTCAGAAGACATATATTCACCTTTCTTCCATTTTGTAATTTGTGTAGAAGACACGCCTAGCTTCTGAGCCAATCCTTTCTGATTACAAGACAAAGTCTTCAAAGCCAGTTCAATTAATGCATTATCCATTTTAGCCTCCGTTAATTATCTAGATAACAAAAGTATAATCTTGATTTAGTAAAAATCAAGATTTTTTTACTAAATCTAATTAATGAAATCTCTTTAACAGTATGTAAAAGAGGAGACTACTTCATGAATACAGTATGGATAGCCATTCGACAGATTGCTAAAAACGCCAGAAATTGATAAATGGTGCGCTTTTGCTGTGTAATTATCGGACTAAAAACTATGATGAGTTTCAACAACTTTGTTATAAAATTGAACTTTTCAATAGTTAAATTTCCAATACTTAACTTTAAAACTTGATTGCTTTTTAGTTTTTTTATGTTTAAAATTAAGAAAACAGAAGAAAGAGAAATATAATGGTTTTAGAAAATAAGTT
>CALXTH010000013.1 GCA_944391365.1 uncultured Alphaproteobacteria bacterium
TCAGGAATGAGTCCGGCATGGGCAAGAGAGCCGAGGCCGAGACAGGATACGGATAACAATAAAGCATAACGTATTTTCATCATAATATCTCCTTGCAAACTTCTTTCCTACGACTCTTATTATACCAGAAAAGAAAATCGTTGTAAATAATAAATTTAAATAAATGACGGAAAATTTGCAAATTATGATTTTGGAAAAAACTTGACTTTTGTCTAAAAATGGATAAAATACAGGTGCTTTTTTATTGTTGTATATATTATTATTTTTGTATTATGGAAAAGAGACAATTTTCTCCGGATGAACGTTTGGCTTATTGTCTGGATGAGGATCGGGAAGTGGCTCAGGCGGCGTTGTCCGGTTTGTTGATCAGGGTGATGCAGCAGGGAGAGGTCACTTTTGAACGGGTTTTGGAACAATGGTTGAAACGTTGTGCGGTTTGCCGGGAAACTCCGGGGCAACTGGCGGCGATGTTTGTTCGTCAGTTTGAGGCTTTGCCGGTGCGAGAGCTTTCGCCTCAATTTTTGAGCCAGGTGGCGGCGGAAATCAGAAAACGTCAACAGATTGTAGATGTTTCGGGCAAAATTTTTGAAACAGATGAGAAAGTGTTGACACCTTTTGATTTGCGGCAACTTGAACGTTTTTATTTTCGTCTGGCTTTCAGGGTGTATTGTGTCGCCGGTGATGAAAAAACGCCGTTTAAGTTTTCGTTGGCAGAATGGCTGGATGAACGGCTCGGACTTGAAAGCGGGGTTTGTCTGCTTGATGAGCTGATGCCGGACGGAATCAGGTTTCCGGAATTTTGGGATCGGGCGTTTGCGGCTTTTTCTGCGCGGGGATATGTTTTGGATGCAGACCTGTTGGCGCGGGCGGCGGTTGCGTTCGTGAATATGGGCGGTGCTTTGTCGAAATTGCCCGGATATGCGCTTTATTTTCAGAAAGTTTATGGCCGGAAGACTTTTTTTCAGGAAAGAATCTGGTTTGCCTGTCTGAAAATTGAAAAGGCCTGTGTCGCGGCCGGCGGTGAAAAGTCTTCTGATACGGGGCTGTGTCGTCAGCAGATTGAAAAATATCTGGAGGCGGCTGATTTTGCTCTTTGCGGCCGGCAACTTTTGGATGTTGTCCGGCAGACGGCGGAGATGTATTCGGTTTCGGCGGCCTGTCGGTTGGTCTTTCATTTGTCCGGTGTTTTGAAAGATGTCGGTTTGAAGCTGGCTTTGCTGCGTTGTCTTTTGGAAATTGTTCCGGTGGAAAATTTGCCGAAGGAAAAGATTTTGGCTTTGCTTGCCGGTTTGCAGAAGGAAGCGCGGGCAAGCGGAGTTTTGCCGTTGTTGGGCGATTGTTATGAGGTGCTGGTTGAGAAAGTCTGCGGTGTGCGGAAAGGGCTGGCGCTGATTGAAAAAGTCCGTGAAGGTTTAGCGGTCGGTGTCGGAAGCGGTCGGGAAGTGTTGGAGATGATTGCTTTCCGGCTGGCGTATGAGCCGGCTGGCCTGAGGGAGCGTCTTGTCGAGTTTGCGGTTATTTTGCTTGAAATTATCAAAAAGCCACAGAAGAAAGGCGAGTTGCTTCTGGCAAAAACATTGATCGGTCAGTTGGTTTTGTCTGAAAAATGGCATGGTGCGACAACGGATGTTCCGGCGGAGATGTTTGTCCGGGCTTTGCTACGGACGGTGAATGTCAAATGTTGGGAGGCTCTGACGGCTCCGCTGATTGAGCTTGTTTTGACAGAACAAATTTATCCGATTGGCATTTTGTCTGAAGAATGTCAGGAGGCGGGACGGGTATCCGGAATTACCGAGAGCGCGGCAGCTTCCTGTCTGAAGCGTTTGACGGACGGGCAGAAACGGCAAAGCCTGCGGCAGGCGGATATTCAGAAACGCCAGCGGCTGATAGAGGCTTTGTGCAGGTGAAAATTGATGAAAAAGGGGGCGACTGTCAGAGTTGTCTCCTTTTTTGTTTGCTTTTGGATAAAAAGGTTTTATAGTCATCTTAGTATCAATATTATTTAAAGATGTTTTTATGGATAAGAAACAGGAAATTAAAGCTGAGGTGTTGTCTTCACGGTATTTGTTTAAAGAACCGTGGCTGACTGTCAGGGAAGAGGCTATCCGGCTGCCGAACGGCGCCGAGGTGCCCCGGTATTATGTGTTGGAATATCCGGACTGGGTGAATGTTCTGGCGATTACCAAGGACAAAAAGTTTGTTATGATTCGTCAGTATCGCCATGGTATCAGGGAAGAGCATTTTGAGTTTTGCGGCGGTGTCGTTGATGCCGGAGACGCGTCTCCTTTGGCTGCGGCGAAGCGGGAACTGCTTGAAGAAACGGGGTATGGAAACGGGCGCTGGACATTTAATTTGCGGATGTCGGCGAATCCGAGTACAACCAATAACTGGACTTATAATTTTATTGCCGAGGATGTTGAGCTTGTCAGTGGGCAGTGTTTGGACGGCGGGGAGTGTCTGACCGTACATTTGCTTGAGTTGGATGAGATTAAGTCGCTGCTGGCGGCCAATGAGATTGTTCAGTCGGTGCATGCCTGCGCTTTGTGGAAATATTTGGCGGAGAATCATTTGCTTTGAAGATGAAGAGCGGAGGGAAATCCGCTCTTTGTTTTAACGGGCAAAATCGATTGACTTTTTCCGGGAGGGCTGATAAATTGAGCGGGCTTGATTATTAATTTGTTTTATTAAATATTTTTTATTATGAGACGTGATGTTGTTGTTCCTTTTGATAAAAAAGCGGCAATTGAACGGATTTGTTCGGAGAACGGAGAAATTTCAGCCGCGGTTTTGAGCCAGGTTATCGGCAATTGGATGCTGAGTGAGGCGCCGATGTTTTCCAAGCGGGAGATTTTGCGCCTGCTTGATGGGCTCAGCGATGCGGTGGTGATTGATGCTCTGGTTGACAGGATGTGTCATTGCGGCAGCTATAATGATTATGAGAAATTTTTTGATTTGCTGGATGCTTTTGAGCGGCGGCGGATCGAGGGTGTTTTGATTAATGTTATCCGCAGTATGAGAACGAGGCAGCAGCAGAATTTTGAGCTGAAATGTCAGCGGATGTTGGAAAATATCTGTTGTTATTGAGCTTTTTTGAATGAGAAGAACCGGATTCGGGCAGGAATCCGGTTCTTTTGTTTGGGCACATATACTTAAAGATGATTGATTCCCGGACACCGGGCGGCTATTATGGTGGTGTGTGTGATCATTTATGTGGAGTGTGGAGAGATGATATCAGGAAGCGTGCGTTGGTTCAGCCTGCGCAAAGGTTATGGTTTTATTGTGGCTGAAGATTTTGGAACAGATGTGTTTATTCATATTTCGGAGTTGCATCGTTCGGGGATTAAGTTTTTGATTCCGGGAAAGAAAGTTGATTTTGAGGTTCAGTTGGACAGAGGGCGGTTGATGGCGGCTAATCTGAGGCTGCGCTAGATTTTTGTAAAAATGTCTTGAATTTGTTGTCAGAGTGTTATAGATTGATTTTTGCTTATTTATAATTTTTTTAATATTATTTTATATGGAACGATTATTTTTTATTCCGGCCATGAAGACGCCTGAAATTTCGGAGATCATTTGTTTGTTGGATAAACATGCTTTTCCGCATGAGCCCCAAGTGTGCAGCAGTACTGAAGATGTTAAGTTTGTCAACCGTCTGGAAAAACTGGTTGATGACGGATGTACGCCGGTTTTGCTCGGATGGGGATGTTGTCTGACTGACAAAGGCTATGTTTTCAGCCGTTTCGATGTTCCGGTTCCGAAAGGTGTTGTCGTTTTTTCAAATACGGTTAAGGAATCGTGGTTGAAGCAGGTGGCGAGGATGATAAATGTTGATCTTAATGTTTCTCAGAAACTGAAAGGGTATTTTTCAACATGGTCGTTTGCTCAGCTTCGGGTTAAGGGATTTTCTTCCGATGAAATTATGGCACTGATGTTGGAACAGTTTCAGTCCGAAGGCGGAACAGAGGCTGATTTAGCTGTTGTCCGGCGCGATGTTGATCGTTTGACGCGTAATAAAATGCTGGTCTGTGTCAATTTGGAAAAACGGCTCAGTTTGTTTCCTGCGCGTTTTTACATTGAAGAAGATTGTTTTTCTGAGGGGGTTGATATGGCGGCTTTGGTTATGTTTCGTGACGGGACGCTGCCGGTTTATCTCGGAAAAGCTTCAGTGGTTAAAGCTTTGGCAAAGAAGTTCAGTGGGACGGTGAGCGGTGATGCTTTTTATTTGGAAGCGGCAGCGCAGCGCAATGCTTTTGTTGCTAAAGTCAAGAAGATGTATCGCTGAATTGTTTATTTGTTAAAGGGCTTGTCCGTGAGGGCAGGCTCTTTTTTTGTCAGTGAACAGGAAAAAAGAAAGGCTCCCTTTTAGGGAGCCCCGGGTTATTTTTTGGGAATGTAAACTGTGTGGAGCATGTTGGTCCGGCCTTTTTTGCCCAAGGGAAAACCGGCGGTGATGATAATGTGATCACCGGGTTTGGCATAACCGCTTTCCAGCGCGATTTTGACGGCAGTATCTTCAATTTTGTCAAAACTGCTGAATGTGGGTTTGTTGACAAAGCTTTTGGCCCCCCAGACAATGCCCAGACGGCGGGCAACTTCAATATCCGGGGTGATGGCCAGAATCGGCAGGTTCGGACGCTCGCGCGCGGTCAAAAAGGTGGTCAGTCCCGAAGAGGTGTAGGTTACGATTGCCGCGACGTTTTGCAATGAAGCGGCGATGTCGCTGGCGGCAACGGTTATGGAATCGGACTCGCCGACGCAGCATTTGTGTTGTCTGGAGCGTTCCATCAATTGATAAAACAACGGGTCGGCTTCGACCTGGGTGATGATATCACGCATCATTTTGACGGCTTCAACCGGGTATTTTCCGGCGGCGCTTTCGGCCGAAAGCATTACCGTATCGGCGCCGTCATAAACCGCGGTGGCTACATCAGAGGCTTCGGCGCGGGTCGGGCTCGGGTTGTTTATCATTGATTCCAGCATCTGAGTGGCAATAATCACCGGTTTGCCTTTGCGGCGGCAAGCACTGACAATGCGTTTTTGTAGAACCGGAACAGTCGGTAGCGGACATTCAACGCCCAGATCGCCGCGGGCGACCATAATGCCGTCGGACAGCTCAATGATTTCTTCAAGCTCGTCAATTGCGCTTGGTTTTTCCAGTTTGGAGATAATCCAGGCTTTGTCTCCGATGAGCTTACGCGCCGTGCGGACGTCATCGGCTTTTTGTACAAAGGAAAGGGAAATCCAGTCAAAGCCGAGTTTGAGGGCGAATTTTAAATCATCTTCGTCTTTTTTGGTTATGGCGGAAATCGGCAATGTAATGTTGGGCAGATTGACGCCTTTGTGGCTGGAGAGTTTTCCGCCGACCATTACTTTTGTCCAGATATGTTTGGAATCGCATTTTTCAACTTTCAGTCGGATGTTGCCGTCGTTCAGCAGCAGTACGTCTTTGGGTTTGACTGCTTTGAAAATCTCAGGATGGGGCAGGGTGACGCGGGTTTCGTCGCCTTCTTTATCTTCCATATCAAGCAGGAATTTTTGCCCGTCTTTCAGGAATATTTCGCCGTCTTTGAAAATGCCGACTCTGAGTTTCGGCCCTTGCATGTCGGCTATGAGCGTGATGTGCAGGCCTTTTTCTTCAGAAAGTTTGCGGACAATGTTGTAACGTTCTTTGTGCTCTTCATGTGTGCCGTGGCTGAAATTGAAACGGAACGCATCGGCTCCGGCGTCAATCAGTTTTTCAATAATTTCCCGGCTGGCCGAAGACGGGCCGATGGTGGCCAGGATATTGGTTTTGGTTTTCTGAGGCATGATTTCTCCTAAAAAAATTACATCCTTTTTTGCCTATAATATATCAGAAAATTATTAACAAGATATTATATTGATCATTTAATCCACGAAATTTATTGCTTGTAAAATAATTTTGATTTTGTTACATTTGTCGCTATGTTCAACGTTAATTAGATAAGGAGTTTTAGATATGGCTGATGTTGGCGGAATTGACAGTTCAAGACTGGCTTCACTGATTGAGAGAATCGAACATCTGGAAGAGGAAAAGGCGGCTATTGCCTCAGATATCAGGGATATTTTTGCCGAGGCCAAGTCTGCCGGTTTTGATGTTAAAATCATGCGTGCGGTTTTGAAGCTCCGCAAGATGAATGCGGCTGATCGGGACGAGCAGGAAATTTTGCTTGAAACTTATCGCAAGGCTTTGGATATTTAATCGTTTTTTAATTTAATGTGAAAGTCCCGGTTGATGTTGTGTCAGCCGGGATTTTTTTATAAGTTGCCGCAAGCTGGCGGCGGGGAGTCCCCGCGGGCGCGACCTGAGGCAGGTCGATCCCATCGGTTAGCGGTTGAGAGATTGGGTCATGAAGGCGCGCAAACGGACGCCGTTTGATCCGATCGTTTTGCTATTGGTTGATTGGGGCAAAGAAGGTGCGATGCTCAGATAGAGTTGGCGGAGAGAAGTTTAGGGATTCCTCCCTAGAAGATTTAGGGGCGGACAGGTGGGGTGTGATTTGTTTGAGTTCAACAATTTTTCATACCCTCCCTGTCCTCTAGCTGCGCTGATGCTTGCGTCGGTCACTCGGTTGTAACGCCTGCTTTAGTCGCTGACACTCCTTTGCAGGCTAACAAACCTTCGCCTGTCGGCGAAAAACAATCCACCGGATTGTTTTTCTACTCCAGCCCTATACAACAGGGAGGGAGAATAAGGATGATTTTTTTGAATCATACTCATCCTGTCCTTCCCTACTAAGGGAAGGAACGCTGTTGAAAAATTGGGGTTTGAAGTGCACTGCGTGTAGATTGTGCCGCCACAGAGAAAAGGCTCTGGAGGTATCCTGAGCCTTTTTGTCAGGTTGAAAATTTTCATTTCGTGATTATCTCCTATTTGTATATTGATTTTTAAGGTTTGTTATGTTAGAATGATTCTAACTGGTAAATTTCTATCAGCCAGGGTTTTGCGACCCTTCCGAAAGAGTCGTTTTGGCATAACGACTTAAAATAATATGCTGGCATTTGTGTATTTGATATATGCGGGTGCCAGCTGAATATGGCTCAGCCGAATAAGCTGGGGCTGCTCTTTCGGCAGTTCGCAAACACCCGCCCCTCGACACCTTTTTGGGGTGCGTTCTTTTAACCATTAAAAGAAAAAGGTGTGTGCTATGATTAAATTTAAATACTTACTTATCGGGACAAGTCTGTCCTTTTTACCAACTTTGTCTTTTGCCCAGTGCGTAGAAACAACAAATTGTGAAACGTTGGGCTATACCGAAACCTCCTGCAATGGCGGAAAAGGAGTTAAATGCCCGTTCGGAAATAAATGGGCATGTTTGGGTGCGAATGAAGAAGAATGCAAACAAAAATTCTGTGATGAATATGGTTTTACATTAACATGTATGGGGACCGGCTACGCCGGTGGTGCAGGCTCTGCCTGTAACGGGAAATATGCTTCTTGTAATTATGCCAGCGGTTATGAGTGGAAAGATGGAAAATGCAAAATGAGTGCGACTTATTCCGGTGCTTTAGGAGAACTATATTACTGCAACGGGAAAGTCGTTGGAGTTAAAGCTTCAGGGATGAATTTCTATGTTGCAATGCAGGATTTGGGAAAAAAAGACTGGGGCAGTGCAAACGATTTATGTTCGAATTACAATTTCTGTGCTAATTTGAAAGGAACATTGCCAACTACAGGTCAACTCCAGACAATGTATAAGAATCAATCCTTTTTAAACGGGTTACTCGTAACAAACGGAGGGACGGGTTTGTCTTACGAAAGATATTGGTCGTCCACTGTTTCCAGCGACACGTCCCACGCTATCGTGGATATGTCTAATGGCAGATATTATGATTGGGTCTCTGACGGCTACGATTATTATGTTCGTCCGGTGCTTGTAAATTATTAAAGTTATCAAAGGCTCCCGGAGGGGAGCCTTTAACCGGTTTGCCCTTAGAAACCCCGATATTCGTAACGGGGAAGTTTGATATAGTTGCAGCCTTTATCATCCATTGTTGCACAGTCGGGGCCGACATAGCTCATCTCCATATCCAGGACATGATAAAAAATATAATCCTGTTTTTTCAGGCGGAGGTGCAGCGGGGTCATGCTGGTTTCAATCACAATTTGGTCAAAGGTGGTATCCGGAGTGACCGGGTTGGGGCTTTTGAGAAACGGCAGACAAAGATATTCACTGCTTCCTTCCGCCTGTGAGCAGGAGAGGGCGTGATTCAGATTGTCGGAAATGACTGTGAAGTATTCATGTTGAGAGCCTTCTTTGGTTTTGATTTTTTCAATTTTGATGTCTCCGCTGAAGATGTTTCCCTCTTGAGGTGCCGGGTTGTTCCAGGTGCGGTACAGGCTGCGGCTGGACAGCCAGGCGGCAATCAGCAGAATGAGCAAAATTAAACAGGTCAGTAAAAATTTTTTCATTTTTTTTCTCCTAAAGTTTGAGGGCAATTCCCAGAACTGCGGCGATTATCATATAAAAGATCGGGCTTTTTTTATAAAAGCGGATGGCAATCAGAAAAACGGCAAATAAGGTCAGGCTTTGGGTGTCAGACAGCGAGATTTTGGCAATTTGCCAGCCGGCCATAAAAATCAGAGCCAGAACGGCCGGGTGGATGCCGGACAGGATATTTTGAACCTGCGGGTTGTCACTGAAATGGCGCAGGAGTTTTGAAACCAACATAATAACGATTACCGACGGAGTTACCAGTCCGAGGGTGGCAATGACGGCGCCGCTGATTCCGGCTGCTTTGTAGCCGGCAAAGGTTGCCATATTGACTCCCAGAGGGCCGGGGGTTGATTCGGATATGGCAATCATATTGGCGAGATCTTCGGTGGTGAACCACGGATAAGCTTCTGCCAGGTCAAACAAAAACGGAACCGTGACCAGACCGCCGCCAATGGCAAACAGGCCGATTTTGAAAAATTCGTAGAATAGCAGGATATAAATCATGGGCGGCGACTCCTCAGCCGACCGGACAGCCAGCCGGTGAAAGCGGCAGCAATGACAATGATTATTGCCGAGGTTTGCAGAAAAATCAGTGCCAGTAATGCCACGGATAAAATGGTGTATCCGAGCCATAACGGGGTTGAGGATAAGCTCTTTTTCCACATATCCGCCAGGGTATTTAAAATCAGGGCAACAACGGCAATGCGAATCCCGGCAAAGGCATGGGCCAGATATTCATTATGTATATATTCTTCCAAAACGGAGGCAATTAACATGATGATGATCAGGGAGGGCAGGATAATTCCCAGTGTGGCGATGATGCCGCCGAGACGGCCGAAATGTCTGTATCCGACAAAAGTGGCGACGTTTACGGCGATAATGCCCGGCGTGCACTGGCCAATTGAGTAGTAGTCCAAAAGTTCTTCATCCGAGGCCCAGCCCTGTTTATTAACAACTTCATCGCGCAACAGGGGCAGCATGGCATAGCCGCCGCCAAAGGTAAACAGGCCGATTTTGAAAAATGTGAAAAATAAATTGAGCAATTCCGATTTATTCCTCTGTTCTTCTTTATTTTATGCTGTTATATTATTCCCTATATTTTCAGAGTCAA
>CALXTH010000014.1 GCA_944391365.1 uncultured Alphaproteobacteria bacterium
AAAAATCATTCTGCAATAAATATGGTTTTACTTTGACTTGCACAGGAACCGGCTACGCCGGTGGCGCAGGCTCTGCCTGTGGTAACAAATATACGCAATGTACCTGTGCCAGTGGCTATGAGTGGAAAGATAGTAAATGTATGCCCATAAATAAATGTGTTGTCGGAGCATTATATTATTCAGATGGTACATGCTCTGAAGATAAATTATATGACAAGACACTACTTGGAGTCATAATTTATACAGACGAAATTTCAAATAAAGGATGGATTATGACAGTTGATCCTATAGCAAAAGATGTTGCGTGGCCTGAAAATTATAACGATGTGCCAAAGTTAAAAAATAACAAATCTGCTCCGAATGATATTCAGGATAGTTGTACGAATACAGACATCATTACTAAATATGGAGATAGCTCTAAATATCCGGAAGCATGGGCAGCTGGAAACTATAAGCCGACAGGCACCCCTGAAAATAAAGTATGGTGCTTGCCTTCAGCTGGATTATTAAAAAAAATTAACGCCTCAACATTAAGTAAAATCAATGCAGGTATAATAATTGCCGAAGGAACCCTTTTAGGGAGTATTCATAGTGGTCATTTTGAAGAGATTTGGTCATCATCAGAAGATTCTTATGGACATCCATGGTATCTGAGCATCAGCAATGATAGCTGTTCAATGGTCGGATATAGTGAGTCACGCAATTATTATTGGGCATCGGTTCGTCCGGTAATGGAATTTTAAAACTCAGCCCTCCTTGGATATTTCTCAGGAGGGCTTTCTTTACTAATGTGCTTCGGTCCAGTTGTCGCCGATACCCACTTCTGCAATCAGCGGCACCTCATAATCAACGACATTTTCCATCACTTTTTTTATAATTGCCGAGGCCTGCCCGATTTCTTCTTCCGGAGCCTCAAACACCAGTTCATCATGCACTTGCAGCAACATTCTGGTCTTCAGCCCTGCCGCCGCCAATTCGTTACCGACTTTATTCATTGCCAGCTTGATAATATCCGCTGCGCCGCCCTGTATCGGTGCGTTGATGGCCGCCCGCTCGGCATTGGCCGCCGTACGCTTGTTATGGTCATTAATTCCGTGAACATAACACTTCCGCCCGAAAGGCGTAACCACAAAACCATACTCATGGGCAAACAAAATTGTCTCATTCATATATTGCTTGATTTCCGGCATCTGCCTGAAATAAGCGTCAATATAGGCTTTGGCCTCTTCGCGTGAAATATCCAGCTGCCGGGCCAGCCCGAACTGCGATATGCCGTAAACAATCCCGAAATTAATCGCCTTGGCCTGCCGCCGCAAATCCGGTGTAACTTCTTCCCGTGGCACCCCGAAGACATGAGCCGCCGTTGCCGCATGAATATCCACACCATGCGCAAAAGCCTCTTTCAGAGCCTTGACATTAGCCACATTGGCCATCAGCCGCAACTCCACTTGAGAATAATCTGAAGAAATAATTTTATACCCTTTCGGGGCGCAAAAACACCGTCGGATTTTTTTTCCTGCCTCACTGCGAACGGGAATATTCTGCAAATTCGGGTTGGACGAAGCCAACCGCCCGGTATTGACGACAGTTTGCGCAAAAGTCGTATGTACGCGTGAGTTATTATCCAGCAACTCTAACAAAGAGTCGGTATAAGTGCTTTTCAGCTTTGAAAAACCGCGCCAGTCCAGGATTTTTTGCGCCAGCTCACAGCCTTCCTCCGCCAAATTCTCCAACACATCGGCGCCGGTTTGCCAGGCGCCGGTTGGTGTCTTTTTGCCCTTTATATTGTTTTTTTCAAATAAAATATATCCGATTTGTTTCGGTGAACCAAGATTAAATTCTTCACCGGCAAGATGATAAATTTCCTGTTCCAAAGCCCGGATGTTGCTTTCAAAATCTTTACTCAGCTGTTTCAGGGCGGCGGCGTCAACCATAACCCCGTTGTCTTCCATCTGTTTGAGCACGCTGATAAGCGGCCGGTCGAAGTGCTCATAAATAAATGCTTTCCGTTCATTAACGATTCTCTGTCTGAAAAGCGCATACAGCCGCAGGGTAATATCAGCGTCTTCCGCGGCATAATCCACAGCCTTGTCCAAAGGCACCAAATCAAAAGTAATTTTGTTTTTGCCGCTGCCGCAAACGTCCTCATAAGCAATCATCTTGTGGCTGAGAAACAGCGGTGCCAACTCATCAAGCCCGTGCCCGTGTGCGGAAGAATCCAAAACATACGACATCACCGCCGTATCTTCCAGTGGAGCAACTTCAAAATCTTTGCCGAAAATTTGTGCCAGAAAGTGCAGGTCAAATTTAATATTATGCCCGATTTTCAAAATGGACTTGCTGGCAAAAACCGGTGCCAGATGTTTTTTGATAACATCGGGCGTCAATTGTTTTATTTCCGGCAATGCCGCCGTATCGCTGAACAAATCGCCGTGTCCGCTGCCGCTTTTGTGTGCAATCGGCACATAACAGGCGATTCCCGGCGCCACCGCCAGAGACATTCCGACAATCTTGTCAAAAAACGGATTAAGCCCGGTTGTCTCGGTATCAACGGCAACCAGCCGCTTTTGCATAATCATCCCGACCCAGCGTTTCAGCCCCGCCTCATCCTGAATCAGTTCATAACGGGGCTTGACAGTCTCCGGTTTAAACAACGGCTGCTCAACAGTGTTTGCAACCGGGGCGGTGTTGCCATTGACGCAATCATCATGTCCGCCGCAGCACATTTCTGTTACCCATTTTTCAAAACGGGGTTTCAGCGTGCGGAAAGCATGCTTGTCTGCAAAGGCCAGCAGAGTGTCAAGCGACGGCTTTTTGCAACCGTAATCTTCAAGATTATGCTCAACCGGCACATCATCTTTCAGCGTAACCAACTGCAACGAAACTTCGGCATCCTGCCGATGTTCAATCAGCGATTCCCGCCGTTTGTTCTGTTTGATTTCTCCGGCCCGGTTCAGAATTTCCGCAAGCGAACCAAACTGATTGACCAGTTCCGCTGCGGTTTTAATCCCGATTCCCGGAACCCCGGGCACATTATCAATGGAATCTCCGGCCAAAGCCTGAACATCCACAACTTTGTCCGGATAAACACCGAATTTTTCCTTAACATCTTCCGGTTCAAAGAATTTATCTTTCATCGGGTCATAATATTGTACCCCGGGTCTGATAAGCTGCATCAGGTCTTTGTCAGCCGAAACAACCACGGCTTCATATCCTTTGTCGGTTGCCTGCCGGGCGTAAGTCGCAATCAGATCGTCAGCCTCATAACCTTCCATTTCCAAATGGTTGATATTAAGGGCATCAACCGCCTCCCGGATAATCGGAAACTGCGGAATCAACTCTTCGGGAATTTCTTTACGCGTACCTTTATAATCTGGAAAAATCTCGTTACGGTAGTTTTTTCGTTTGGCATCAAACAGCACCAGACAATAATCACACTTAATCCGGGTCGTCAGTTTTAAGAACATATTGGTAAAGCCATAAACGGCATTAACCGGCACA
The DNA here is from genome assembly GCA_944391365.1 of uncultured Alphaproteobacteria bacterium. GTDB lineage: Bacteria > Pseudomonadota > Alphaproteobacteria > RF32 > CAG-239 > HGM16780. The sequence goes on from CALXTH010000014.1 coordinate 3,502, forward strand.
TTATCCGGATTTGTCATCATCGGCAACCCGTAAAAAGCCCGGAAAATATAACCCGAACCATCAATCAAACAAACTTTTTTAACCACTGGACACCTGCTGTTTTATAATCGCCGGCAGGACAACACAATTTATTCCCCGGCGGACAAAAAGAAAGACCGCTCCATCCCGCTGACCATACACAAATCTTCCCCGCGGCAGTCGTCATAATTGGCAACATACTCGCTCAATGCCAGAGAAATGCAGTTCTCCAGAGATGTCCCGTTCTCTCCGGCAATTTCAGCCAGCCGGGAACGCATATGTTCATCAAGGACTATTGAAACGGTTTGCATAAAATCTTCCTTAACTTATTTAATGCTATACTGATACCATATTCGGGCAAAAGAGGCAAGGGCGTTTTCAATGGCAAAATCGGCTAAGACAAGGAAAAACAAAAAGAAAACCAAAAAAAGAGAGTCAAAACAAAGGTTTACTCTGCGTCGCTTGGGGCTCAGGCTGATTGCCGCCTTGGTGATAACTTTGGTGTTATGGATCGGCTGGTGTTTTGTCACCCTGCCGGATATTGATAAAGTCGTGGCTCAGACCCGTCAGCCTTCCACGATGATTATTGCCGAAAACGGCAACGAAATTTACAATTTCGGCAGTATCTATTCCGAAGTTGTTTCTCCTGAAGAACTCCCGCCTTATATGGTCGATGCCGTCATTGCCACCGAAGACCGCCGTTTCTATTCCCATTTTGGCTTTGATGTTATCAGTTTTACCAGAGCCATGCTGGTCAATCTGTGGCACCGCCGCTATGTGCAGGGGGCTTCAACCATCACCCAGCAAGTCGCCAAAAATCTGTTCCTGACCTCCAATAAAACCATCAAACGCAAAGTTCAGGAGCTGTTGCTGGCTTTCTGGCTTGAATATAAACTCACCAAAGAACAGATTCTCACCTTGTACCTCAATCGTGTTTACCTTGGCTCGGGAACTTATGGCATAGAGGCGGCCGCGCAAAAATATTTTCAAAAATCCTCCCGGGACATAAATCTTCTGGAAGCCGCAGTCATTGCCGGAATGCTCAAAGCGCCGTCGCGTTATAATCCCGTCGCCGGGGAACAAAGGGCGCGTGACCGGGCGGCTGTGGTGCTTGATAATATGGTGAAAACCGAAAAAATAACCGATTCTCAAAGGCAAAACGCCCTGAAAATGACCCTCGGCCCCGAAAAAGTTTATACCGTCAGAGGAGGGCGCCATTTTGCTGACTGGGTCTACGGGGATGTTAATTCCTATATTGGCGAACGCGACAGTGATATTTATGTTGCCACCACGCTGGATCAAACACTCCAGCAGAAAGCTGAAAAAATTTTGCAGGATTCCATCAAAGCAGCCAAAAACCGCAATGTGACCGAAGGAGCACTTGTCATCTTGGATAAAAGCGGAGCCGTCAAGGCGATGGTCGGCGGTGTTAATTACAATAAAAGTCAGTTCAATCGGGCGGTTCAGGCGCTACGCCAACCCGGATCATCTTTCAAACCGTTCATTTATATTACGGCGCTGGAACAGGGATTTGTTCCGGACGATGTCGTCAACGATTCTCCGATTAATATCCGCGGATGGAAACCGGAAAATTTTGATAAAAAAATACACGGCGAAGTCACTCTGAGAAAAGCGTTGCGCCTGTCTCTCAATCTGGCAAGCGTCAATCTGGCTGCCGCCGTCGGACGCGGTAATATTATCAAATACGCCCGTCGGATGGGAATAACCACACCAATAGACAACACACCGTCCATGGCGCTGGGAACCTTTGAGGTTAAAGTACTGGATATGGCCGTTGCTTATGCCTCGATAGCCAACGGCGGTTATGCCGTCTGGCCTTACGCAATAGAGGAAATTTATACCAAAGACGGCTACCAGCTTTATATGCGTACGCCCGATGAACCCAATCGGATTCTCCGGGAAAGCACGGTCGAAAATATAACGGAAATGCTGGAAGAAGTTATCTCCTCGGGAACGGGCAAAAAAGCACGCCTGCCGTTTTTTGCCGCCGGAAAAACCGGAACCTCGCAGGATTACCGGGATGCCTGGTTTGTCGGCTTTACTGACAAATATATTGCGGCCGTCTGGGTCGGTAATGACGACAATTCGCCGATGAAAGGCGTGACTGGCGGCGGCCTTCCGGCTGAAATCTGGAAAAAAATAATGCTGGAAGCTGAAAAAATATAATTTTATCCGCAGTGCAAAATAGTGCTTTTATGTTTGAAATAATGATATATAATAACCAACAACAAAAAAATCAGAATAAAAAGAGGTAAGATATAATGACGCAAAAACCTGTAATGTTACTTGTGCTCGATGGCTGGGGCTATCGGGAAAAAATCACCAAAGACAATGCAATTGAAATGGGGCATACGCCGAACTGGCACAAATTTGTCAGCGAATGTCCGACATGTTTTGTTGAAACATCAGGCTTAGCTGTTGGTTTGCCTGAAGGACAGATGGGCAATTCCGAGGTCGGTCACATGAACCTGGGTGCCGGCCGTGTTGTCATGCAGGACCTGCCCCGGATTGATCAGGCCGTTAAAGATGGTTCAATCAAACAAAACAAGGTTCTCTGTTCTATGATTGATACCCTGAAAAAAACTGGCGGAACCTGCCATGTCATGGGATTGATGTCGCCGGGCGGAGTCCACTCCTCACAAGCGCATATTGAAGCAATGTGCCGGATTCTCTCTGAAGCAAATATTCCGGTTGCCGTTCATGCTTTCCTTGACGGACGAGATACGCCGCCGTCTTCTGCTGCCGAATATCTTAAAGAATTTGAACAACGCACATCGGATTTGAAAAATATAAAAATCGCCACAATTGCCGGCCGATTCTATGCAATGGATCGGGATAAGCGTTGGGATCGTGTCGAAGCTGCCTATAATGCCATAGTCTTGGGGGAGGGAAATCATGCCGCCACGGCTGACGAAGCAATTGCAGGTTCTTATGCCGCCGGAAAAACGGATGAATTTGTTGTCCCCTGTGTCATTGGTGATTATAAAGGCGCTGCTGACGGGGATGTTGTCCTGATGTGTAATTTCCGCGCCGACCGTGCCCGTGAAATTCTTTATGCTTTGGGCGATAAGGATTTTTCAGGCTTTGTCCGCAAAAAAGAGATTGCTTTTGCCGCCTGTGTCGGTATGACTGAATATTCTGTGGATCACCGCCGCTTTATGCAGACAATTTTCCCGCCGGAAGCCCTGACCAAGATTTTTGGCGAAGTTGTTTCCGAACATGGTTTGAGCCAGCTCCGCATTGCCGAAACCGAAAAATATGCCCATGTGACTTTCTTTTTTAACGGCGGCGAAGAACGTGAGTTTAAAGGTGAAGACCGGATTCTGATTCCCAGCCCGAAGGTTGCTACTTATGACCTCAAGCCGGAAATGTCTGTTTATGAAGTAACCGACAAACTCGTTGACGCAATTGAAAATCAACGTTTTGATGTTATTATCTGCAATTTTGCCAATGGTGACATGGTCGGCCATACCGGAATTATGGAAGCGGCATTAAAGGCCGTTGCCGCGGTTGATGAATGCCTGGGACGTGTGGCCGATGCCATCAAAAAAGTCGGCGGTGTATTGTTTGTAACGGCAGACCATGGCAATGTTGAAAAAATGGTTGATGAAACCACCGGCGAACCCTATACCGCTCATACCGTCGGCAAAGTCAGAGCAGTTCTGATTAACAGCCAGCCCCCGGTTAAAGGATTGAAAGACGGACGCCTGGCAGATGTGTCGCCAACATTACTTGACTTGTTGGGCATCCCTCAGCCGGCGGAAATGACCGGACATTCTCTGCTGGAGAAATAAAAACAGATGAGACGCCTGTCTGCAACCGGATTCTGCACGGTTTGGCTGGGAGTGGCGACACTCCTGGCCGCATACCCGTCTGCGGCCGGCGTCTCTGAAAACGACCTCCGCCGGATGGAAGAACAGGTTGCTCTTCAAAGCGCCGAAAGCAAACGTTTGTCAGAAGAAGCCGAACAGATAAACCGGGAAATTGCTTCGCTTAGCCGCAAAATGGTCAATTATGCCAATCTTATCCAGAATAATGAAGAAAAAATCTCTTCAATGGAAACGGAACTGAAAAAACTTCAGGAAGAACTGAACCAAACCGAAGCTGAATTTTCCAGAGAAGATGAAAACCTGATAAAAACCCTGGCGGCCTTACAAAATCTGGCGCTGAAACCGACGGAATCTTTGTTTGTGCAACCACTGACTCCGGTTGAAATCATTCGCAGCGCCATGCTCCTGCGTGAGACTGTTCCCTATCTGGAGCAAAATGCCCGGCGGATAAAAATCAAACTTGAGCAGATTGAAAAACAAAAACAAAAAGTCGAAACCCAGTTTAACAAAATTGTTGCCCGCAAAAAAATGATGGAACGGGAGCATGAAGAGCTCAAAACATTGTCCCGGAAAAAATCAAAATTGCGCAGCAGCATAGAACGTCGCTCGGCTGCCGCCCGTGAAAAGGTTGAAAAACTGGCTTCTCAGGCCCAGGACTTGCGTGATTTGCTGAACAAACTTGAAAAAGAACGCCTGGAAAAACGCCGCCGCGAACAAGAAGCCGAGCGCAAACGGCTCGCCGAAGAAGAACGCCGCAAAAAACAGGAGGAAACTCAAAGAGCTGACTTGATTAAATTAAAACCGCAGGCTATAAAAGAACTGGGCGAAGGCTTTATCCGGGCCAAGGGAAAATTGCCGATGCCTGCCCGCGGCACGATTGTCACCCGCTATGGGGAAGAAATCTCCAAGGGCGTCAGCTCCAAAGGTATTATTGTCAAAACACGTCCGCAGGCTCAGGTCATTTCACCCTTTGATGGCAATGTTATTTTTGCCGGTCCGTTCCGCGGCTACGGAAATCTGATTATTATAGAGCACGGCAAAGGCTATCTGAGTCTTTTGGCCGGTCTGGATTCGGTAGACTGTGAACTCGGACAAATGCTGCTGGCCGGAGAGCCCGTCGGGCAAATGCCGGATTCTGCCGACAGCAAACTTTATATTGAAATACGCAAAGATAATCATCCGATAAATCCGCTCACCTGGATTAAGGAATAAATTAGGGAAAACAGACAGATGTCAGTAAGATTTTCAAAATTAGCTTCAACATTTTTAATGATGGTTATGCTGTCTCCGGCAGCTTATGCCGCCAAAACCGATAAAAAAGCGGTTCCGGAAGATAACGATACTTATGAACTGCTCAACCTGTTTGGAGATGTTCTGGAAAGAGCCAAAACCTCCTATGTTGAAGAAGTTTCTGACAAACAGCTGATTGAAGCCGCCATCAACGGCATGCTCACCTCGCTTGATCCTCATTCGAGCTATATGTATGGCCGCGATTTCAAATATATGAGCGAACAAACCAAGGGAAAATTCGGCGGTCTGGGCATAGAGGTCACCATGGACAGCGGCGTTGTTAAGGTTATTTCGCCGATGGATGATACCCCGGCCTATAAAGCAGGTCTGAAATCAGGGGATTATATCACCAATATCGACGGCCAATCCGTTGTCGGTATGACATTAAACGAGGCCGTTGAAAAAATGCGCGGAAAAATCGGCTCCAAGATAAAACTGACCATCCGTCGTTTCAATGAAAAACCGTTTGATGTTACCATCACCCGGGAAGAAATAAAAATCCGCTCGGTCAAAAGCAGCATTAAAGGCGGTGATGTCCTTTATATTCGTATCTCTTCTTTTACGGAAGATGTTGATACTAATGTAAGCAAAGCGGTTAAAGATGCACAGAAAAAACTCAAAAACAACCTGAAAGGAATTATCATTGATGTCCGCAACAATCCGGGCGGTCTCCTTGATCAGGCGGTCAATGTCTCGGATTTGTTTCTGAACCAGGGAGAAATTGTCTCAACCCGTTCCCGCAATGAAGAAGACACCGTTAAATATACGGCCAAAAAAGGTGATATTGCAAACGGTCTGCCGATTGTCGTCATTGTTAATGACGGTTCGGCCTCTGCCTCTGAGATTGTTGCCGGAGCCTTGCAGGATCATCATCGGGCGGTTATCTTGGGAGAAAAAACATTCGGAAAAGGCTCTGTTCAGACAGTTATCCCTCTGGACAAACACGGAGCAATGCGCTTGACAACCGCGCGTTATTATACCCCCTCCGGTCGTTCTATTCAGGTAAAAGGCATCGTCCCTGACATTATTGTCAGACCGGCCAAAGTTGAAGAAATTGAAAACAATTTTGAGTTGAGCGAAGGAGAATATAACAATGCGCTGAAAAACGACAGCGAAGACAAAGCCGATGCCAAAAAACTTGAAGCCGCCAAAGCCGAAAAAGAAGAACTGGCAAAAGACTATCAGCTGTCACAGGCCCTGTCTTTAGTTAAAGCGCTGGGAATATATAAACAGGGACAAGAAGAATAAAGGTCTGAACCGTGCTGGAAAAAATAAAAGAAAAAATAATTCTGCTGCTGACTGGCTTGGCAATTTTATCGCTGATTGTCGGTACCGGCTTGTTCTTTGCTTTTCGCAGCACGGAACCCGAATTTCGAAATAAAATAGATAAAATTATATATGAGCGCAAAAACAAATCGCCGAAATATGTTCTGACCCTGCCGGACAAAATTGTTCGCCCGTCCTCCCGAAAGGCCAAAGAAGATAGCCCGGTTCAAAAGCCGAAAAATAATAGTTATGAAGAATACCGGCGCAGTATTATCTCCGCCACGCCCAACCTGGCTAAACTACCGGATATTGAAAACCCTGTTCCGTTAAAATATATTAATCCTGTTGAAGATTTGGAAAAAGACAACAATGGGCTGAAACTTCCCACAATCGCCGAAGACGGACGTAAAGCCTGGGAAGAATATGCCAGTCCGCCGGTAACGGTTGCTCCGATGTTTTTTAAAGTTGCAATAGTAGTTAAAGGAGCCGGATTGGACCGGCGCACCACCAATGCCGTCATTGACAAGTTTCCGGAGCCTGTTGCTTTATCTTTTTTTTTTTTTTTTTCAGAGAATAAAGCCTTAATCGAAAAATCGCGTCACGAAGGGCAGGCGTCGTATCTTTCTCTCTATCTGTCATCTAAAGATTCCTTATAATCAGAC
>CALXTH010000015.1 GCA_944391365.1 uncultured Alphaproteobacteria bacterium
CGCAAAACCATCCGTTGCCAAACGGGCATTTTACCCCGTTACCGGGGCAACTGGTTTCAGTATATCCAAGCGCTGCACAATCTTCAGTCACCACACATTGAGTATAAGCTAATTGGGGAAAGCAGGACAGACTCGTCCCTAAGAGTAATAATTTAAAATTCTTCATGACACACATCCTTTATAACATCACACAGGATAGTATATCATACTTCAAAATAATTGTAAATCATAAATTCAATATAAAGACAAAAAAATAATGTAAAAAGAAAAGTCGGTTCTTTCAACTTGACCTTTCTCTTCAATGTTTATCTTTCTTCACTCCATCATCGCAAGCCGGATATAACCCGGCGGGACGATCCATAAAAAAATTAGCAACTGTCATGTTCGGACTTGTTCCGCTGGAGAACAGCCAACAATCCTGTGAATTGTTGGCTAACGACAGCGAAGACTTGTTGGCGCGAAAGGAAGCGTAAGCGAACCGAAGCAAGCCTTACAAGTCGAGTGACCGAAGCAGAGTTGTCGAGCTTTAAGCGAGACTTACGTCGCAAGACATCCAGGTTAAATTTAAACTTCACAGCCGCAGGCTGTGCCCAAATTCACCTCTCTTAGTAGAGAGGTCGCCCGTAAGGGCGGGTGAGTATGACTCAAAAAAAAACAGCTTTATTCTCCCTCCCTGAAGACTTAGAGAGGACTGGGGAGGGTGTGAAACAAAATAAATAATACCATTCATTTCCTCACCCCTCCTAGCCTCCCCTATAGCAACAGGGGCGGAATCTCTAAACTTCTCTGTGACGGCACAATCTGCACGCAGTGCACTTCATGCCCCAATCTATCAACCACCAACCGATCGGGTCAAGCTGCGCCAGCTTGCAAAAAACTAACGTTCCAAAGCCGAAACAATTTCCTCGGTCACTTTTTTGGCGTCACCATAAAGCATAATCGTGTTATCGGCAAAAAACAGCGGATTCTCCACACCGGAATAACCGGACGCCAAAGAACGCTTAACAAAAAAAACCGTCTTGGCCTTGCCGACATCCAACACCGGCATCCCATAAATCGGCGACGACGCATCCGTCTTGGCCAAAGGATTGGTCACATCATTGGCCCCGATAACAAACGCCACATCAGCCGTTGCAAATTCCCGGTTAATATCTTCCAGCTCAAACACATCTTCATACGGCACATTCGCCTCAGCCAACAAAACATTCATATGCCCGGGCATGCGTCCGGCTACCGGATGAATGGCAAACTTGACTTCGGCACCATATTTTTTGCGCAAATCATCAGCCATTTCCTTCAGCACATGCTGCGCCTGAGCCACGGCCATCCCATACCCCGGAACAATAATAATTTTATTGGCATTTTCCATAATAAACGCCGCATCTTCCGGACTGCCGGCCTTTGCGGTCCGATCCTCGGCCGCACTGCCGGCTGACTGTTGCGCCTCCGCACCAAAACCGCCCAACATCACACTGGTCAGCGAACGGTTCATCGCTTTGGTCATAATATAAGAAAGAATGGCCCCGCTGGCACCGACAATTGCCCCGACAATAATCAGCAAAACATTGTTCAGAGAAAAACCGATACCGACCGCAGCCCAACCCGAATAGGCATTCAGGACCGAAATCACCACCGGCATATCCGCCCCGCCGATCGGCAACACCAGCAAAAAGCCCAGCACAATAGAAACCGCCGCCAACAAATAAAACAGATTCCGGTCGGGATGCAAAATAAAGAAAACCGTCACCGCAATCATCGCAATCCCCAACAACAGATTAATCAGCTGCTGCCCCGGAAACACAATCGCCCGAGCCTTCATCAGTCCCTGCAGCTTGGCAAAAGCAATAACCGACCCAGAAAAAGCCACCGCACCGATAATCAGCCCGAGCGCATTTTCAATCAGCATATCCGACCCGGCCGAAATTTCCGCCACGGCAATAAAAACGGATGACAATCCGCCCAGCCCATTAAACGCGGCAATCATCTGCGGCAAAGAAGTCATCTTAACCCGAACGGCAAAATAAGTCCCGATAACCCCACCAACCAGCACGGCAGCAATCACCGGCAGATAATCCGTCACCAGCGGCGAATAAACCGTCACCCCGATAGCCAGCGCCATGCCGGCAATGCCCAGAACATTTCCCCGGCGTGCTGTCTCAGGCGAAGCCAGTCCCCGGATAGAAAAAATAAATAACACGCTTGCCAGAATATAAGAAAAAGCCAACACATGAGTCATCATTATTTTTTCTCCTCTTTACCGGAAACCACAGGCTTTTTCTTTTTGAACATCATCAACATCCGTTGCGAAACGGCAAATCCGCCGAAAATATTAATTGAAGCCAACACCACAGCCACCAGACCGAGCAGCTTATGCTCACTCATTCCCGGCACCCCGGCGGTAATCAGAGCCCCGACCACCACCACGCCGGAAATCGCGTTTGAAACGCTCATCAGCGGCGAATGCAACGCAGGCGTCACGCCCCAAACCACAAAATAGCCGACAAAGCAAGCCAGCATCAAAACCGTCATCAACATCCAGATATCAATCATTTCAAGACCTCCCCGTCTTTAACCGCACAAGTGCCTTTCACCAGCTCATCCTCAAAATCAAATGCAATGCCGCCCTCCCGGCTGATCATTGGCGCCAAAAAATTATACACATTACGGGCAAACAGAGCGCTGGCCGAAAAAGGCAGCGACGCCGCCAAATTGCTGTCACCGATAACCTTAACACCGTCCACAACGAGACTTTTCCCTTCTTCCGAACCTTCGACATTTCCGCCGGAAGCCGCCGCCATATCAATAACCACGGCGCCGGCCGGCATAGTTTTCAACATTTCCCGGGTAATCAAAACCGGCGCTTTTTTCCCGGGGATCAAAGCCGTCGTAATGGCAATATCTGTCTTGGCCAGCTGTTCGGCCACGGCCGCCGCCTGCCTTTTTTTATAAGCCTCAGAAGTTTCTTTGGCATAACCGCCTTCGGTTTCAAAAGATTCATCGGTTTCAACCTCAACAAACTTGCCACCGAGCGATTCGACCTGCTCTTTCACCTGCGGCCGTACATCTGAAGCAAAAACCTGAGCCCCCAGCCGCTTGGCTGTGGCAATAGCCTGCAAACCGGCCACCCCGGCGCCAAGCACCAGAACCTTTGCCGGCGGAATGGTCCCCGCCGCCGTCATCATCAGCGGCACCGCCTTGTCCAGCTCATTAACGGCTCTGATAACGGCGGCATACCCGGCCAGATTGCTCTGAGAGGAAAGAATATCCATACTCTGCGCCCGTGAGATTCTGGGCATCAAATCCAGCGCAAAACAGGTAATCCCCGCCCGGGCAAATTCGCTCAGCCGTTCTTTCTCCGCCAGCGCCTGAAAATTCGCCAACACCACGGCGCCTTTGGGAATAAGCGGAATTTCCGCCGGCTCCGGTGCATTGATTTTCAAAATAACATCCGCATTTTTATAAACCGCCGCCACAGAGTCGCAAAGCACGGCACCGGCTTCTTGATACGCGGCATCCGCATATCCGGCCGCCTCTCCGGCCCCTTTTTCAATTCTGACTTCAGTACCGGCCGCCGCAAACTTCCTGACGGTTTCGGGGATGGCGGCCACCCGCGTCTCTCCGTGTTTACATTCCTTTGGAACAGAAATAATCATACAAGCCTCG